>CAZPEQ010000247.1:0-4616 GCA_964585605.1 uncultured Weeksellaceae bacterium
CTATCACTCTGTTATCAAAGCATCCCTTTACCAGCCATTGCACCTTGCTCAGGCCATGTACCCGGATCGTGCATCGTGTAGGCTGGTCCAGCAGCATCCAATATCTCCTGCAATCGAGGGATAGCCGTACCACTTAATTGGTCAAAACTCCAAACACCGCCATTGTTCAGATGCTCTTGAATTTTCTTACCAATGCCTTCTATTTTGGTCAGATCATCTGTACTTGAAGGCTTTTCGGTGGAAACTACCGGCGCAGCCGCAGCCATTGGCGCAGGTATTACATCAGCAGCAGACCGTTTACGGCAATCCTCCAGCTCTTGGTTGAGTTTGTCGTTTGTTCGTTTCAGCGCTTCTACCTCTGCTGTCTGGTCCGAACCTCCTGTATTTGTAGCTGAGTTCGCTGCTACTAAGTCCTTTTCCAGTTGCCTGTTCTTTCTACGTGCTGAGTCGAGTTCGGTCTGAACGCCACTAAGCGCATCTGCCTTAGCCGCCTTCTTTTTCATGGCGTCTAGCTCATCCCGCAACCGCTTGTTACTTCCTTTCAGCTCTTCATTCTCTGCTTTATACTTCGCAGCACCACCTCCGAGTAAATAGCGTAACAAGAATCCGAGTATGAATGCCCCTATGAGCATGATCAAAATCTGCCAAGTGGCTGTAGCCATGTCTCCTGGACCTGCGGTGAAATTTGTCCAAAAATCCTTCATTTATCTGATCTTAATCTCGGTTCTTCTGTTCTTCGCCTTATTCTCCTCCGTTGTGTTTGGTACCATCGGATCGGACTCTCCCTTACTCCTCGCTGATACCCTCGATACGTCAATACCTTTTGACACCAGTATCGCCTTTATGGCATCAGCACGCTCTTGACCTAATTTTAAATTGTATCCAGCACTTCCCTTATCATCAGTGTGGCCAATAATCTCAACATGCTGCTGATTATTACTCAATGTTGTCACCATTTCATCCAAGTACGCAGCAATATCCGGGTCATCTATCTTTTCATCAGACTTGTACGGAAAATAAATAAGCGCCCCGTCTACCAACTGTTTCACATTCGTAGTATTCGTAAGCCAGTTCACGGTAGCTCCTTCGAACTGCTCTTTATTAGGCAAATTGCCATCCATCAAGTGCGCGGTAATCTTAACCAGCGCAGTATCATACTTCTCAGCCAGTAACGCCTTCGCTGCAAAGGCCCTTGCCAAACCTAAATTCTCGAAGGACGAATTATTGGTTTCCTCCACATAGTATGCACCGGAAATGGTCAACTGTTTGCCCTCCTCAGATCTAGCTAACAATTCGTCAACAACGGTAGGCCACTCATCTGTAGTAAGCGCTTCGAAGCCTTCTTTTTTGAAAGTAAGGGGGGCGAATTGCTTCACCGATTCTACAGGATCCTCGGTGATCACAGGAGTCGACTTCGCATCATCTTTTGCCCCTGGCGAATAGCAGTAGCCTTTGATTTGGCACGTATACCAGTACCAACTTCCTGCGCTCCAGCCCAGGAAAAGAAGTAACACCAACCAAGCCCTCGTATTCATTAGCCGCCTTATTCCGTTGGCTCAATATAAGATTTACGGCCAATTGGAACAATTGGGCTTTCAATAATGGCGATCACCAAGCTCAACAGTTGTGCCTTTACAACAGACCTGTATCTTCGCTGGTTAAATGCGCAACGGCGGAATAAAATACTGGAATTCGGTGTTCTTGATACTGATCGGGTTATTCGTTGCGTGTAAACCAACGGGCAAACAAGTAACCGAAGACCCTGACTTAGACTATGAAATTTTAGAACCAGGCACGGGAACCGTTGTTGGAGAGGGTGATCGGGTCTTGTTTCATGAAACGGTTAAGTACAAGAGTGGCAAGCGTTTATACTCAACTCGGGATTTGGGCGTGCCTGTCATCATTGTCATTGGGGATAGAAGTGCTATCGAAGGCGTCGACTTGGGAATCAGAGGCATGCTAGTTGGAGAACACCGTAGGCTGATCATACCACCGGCATTAAGCAAGCGGGAGGTGTACCCCCCAATGGTGCATCCTGATTCCGTCCTGGTTTACGACATACATCTATTGGAGCGGAAAGAATGAAGAGAGGAAAAGTTGTTTTTGTTCTAGGCGTATTGAGCCTATTGGTTTTTCAAGCATGTGGGTTCAATTTGCATCAGCATTTTAGTGGCGCACAGGTAAAAAATGATACTTACACCTATGTGACGAACGATTCTGCAAAGGTCAACTTGAGAGCTCCGGGCGATATTGAATTCATTACAGATGCGAAGGCTGCAAAGACCTTCCTTAAAAAAGAATGGGATCTGCAAGTACCCGAAAATGTTCTGTTCGTGGGCAAGTCTACAGTTGCACCTTTCTACAAGCTCATTATCCTGATGGATAACGAAGAAAACTTGCACCACCCTGAATTCAGCGGTATCAAAATCCTTTCCTTTAAGCGGCAGATCGGCGGGCGCCAATTCAACCTCATTGCTCGCAGTGAGGAACCCAACTTGAGGCCAGATGATTTCGAATCTATTCTGGACAACTTGACCGTGCGTCAATAAAACGAACAAGGCCGACACAATTGGCCGGCCTTGATCAACAGGATATGTTAGTAGTCTGCTTAGTTCTTTCTGAACTTACTCAGGATATGATCCATCTGCTTTCCAGCAGCCTCTCGCCCTCCAAGACCGAAGGACAAAGCAACCGCAACGGCTACAGCTCCAAGTGTTAAGCCGAAGGCCAAATTCACAATTGAATTGGCGATTCCCATCGCGTTCAATCCAATACCGAAGAAGATACCAAGGATCGCGATACGTGCAATAGCCGCCATTCCTGAATTGTCTCCATTTGCAAGACTGTTGTACGCAATATTGGCAACGAAATTACCAAGTACTAAAACGAGCAAACCAAAGAAGATCCTTCCCGAAATGTGCATCACTTCTTGAACAGCCTCTACCACAGTGGCCATCTCAAGCATGTCGAGTGCTTCGATCAAGCCCGACAGCATGATAAAAAAGAAGACCAGCGATCCAGCCATACCAGAAATTGAACGTCCTTCCAAGAACTTCAAGCCCATACGCGCTGGCAATTCATCAACCTTCAGGTTACGTAGCAATTCTCGTAGCGCTGGTGCAATGAACTTGGCAAGCAGATAAAAGACGCCAAGTATGATTCCAGCACCAATGATATTCGGGATAGCGTTCATGAACTTCTGCAGCATTGCCGTAGCAGGGCCGCTTAGTGCCTCCATTCCCAACTCATCGATCGCCACGATCAACATCGGAATGAATACGATCAAGAAAACAATCTGCTTCAATATCTTGATCAGGTTGAACTGCGTTACATCAAACCCAAGCTTAGCACTTAAGCGATTAACGGATTGCGAGATCAATTCAACCAATTCGGAGGCGAGGTTCGCGATCGTATAACCAATGAAAGCGATGATTCCCGCTTTAATGATGTTCGGTATCGCTGAGAAGAAGTCGTTGAGCATCGTCTCTAGCGGTGCTAGAACATTCGGAATGTTCAATTTGCCCAGTACGATGATCACAACAAAAATCACCACGAAATAGTAGACGATCTTGCTGAGCGTCTTTTCCATCGTCACCTTGCTTCCTTCTTTTGAACTCAAGCGCTCGTCAATTTTCGCTGAGCGCAAGCCCCGACTTACAAGCTTGCGTATGACCCCCGCAAGCCAAAGCCCGACCAGTAAGATCAATAAGGCGCCCAATACTCCAGGCAATAGGGTACTCAACTGGTTCAGGAAAGAATCCAGGTATGTTTTAAAGGTTTCCATCATTCTTGATTTAGTAGTAGGTCTACTTGTTTGAATTTCAGACGCCTATGTTTTAAAAAGTAACAGAGGAAGAAGGCCAACGGGCAGATTTGGCACAGGTTCTATACATTAGAGACCCAAGTTTGAACAAGCAGATGAAGTTGCGCATTAATACCTATAAGGAGTACGAGGAAAAATACGCCCTGAGCGTTAAAGACCCGGTCGGTTTCTGGGAATCCGTGGCCAAGCAATTTCAATGGCAACAGCCTTGGAAAACAGGACTTGAAAACGACATGCGTACACCACGTGTGCGGTGGTTCGTTGATGGGAAATGCAACATAAGTGAGAACTGTTTAGACCGCCATTTACAGGATAAAGGAGATCAGGTCGCGATTTTATGGGAGCCGAATTCTCCTGACCGGCCAGCTATCCGGTACACCTACAAGGAGCTACATGAGGCGGTTTGCAAAACAGCCAACATGTTGAAAGCGAATGGAGCCCAAAAGGGCGACCGCATTTGCCTGTATATGCCCATGATACCGGAGCTGGCGATTGCCATTTTAGCTTGCGCGCGCATTGGTGCTATCCATTCCGTCGTTTTCGCAGGCTTTAGTGCTAATGCCTTAGCCGATCGCATAAATGACGCCGAGTGCAACCTAGTGCTCACAACGGATGGCCTGTTCAGAGGAGCCAAGACCATTGACCTGAAATCCATCGTTGATACGGCGGTATCCAAATGTCCTTCCATCAAGCAGGTAATTGTAAAAAAATGGACGAACACTCCCGTTGCTTGGAATGAACAAGTGGATGTTTGGTGGGATGAGGCTATTGAGCAAACCAGCACAACCTGTCC
>CAZPEQ010000248.1:0-4613 GCA_964585605.1 uncultured Weeksellaceae bacterium
TTGGCGTCGCCGTGCAAATCTGTTAGTTTTTCATCGCGAAAAAAATCCAATGCTTTGATATCTACAATATGGACATCGCTGAAATAGTGATGCATTATTTCCCTAAACGATCTATCCGTTAGTGCCATGACCATAGCCCCTTCCTGGCAAAGTCCTACACCGTGTCCAAACCCTTTTCCGGTAAGGGTGACAACTCCTCCCTTCTCTTTAACCGAAAAGTAGGTTGACTTCAGCCCAAAGTCTGCACGAATATCTTCAACAGGCATATAGGGATACAAGTTCGCAAAGTAGATATCTCTACAAACAGGATTATAATCCAGCACCGCCTTAACGTTGGCAGGAAGCGAAATATCTAGACCGAACTTACCCCTCAAATATTCCAACCACTTGACCTTACTGATTTCCTTGTTCCAATCGCTATGTGTGGCTTCTCTGCAATATTTATCGTGCACTGATCTGAGGTAGCTAACCTCTTTACTCCATACATCTTCTGATGAAACGGTCTCCCCTCCGCAATTCGAATGAAAAGTGGCATCAATGAACTGAATATCCGAATCAACAGCAACTTGCCGTTCCGTTTCCTTGACCGCATCTTGAATTTTTTCATAACCGCCGTAGCCTTTGAAGACTTGGCAATGCGTTTGATCGCAAACGTGGAAGCCATCATGCGCATGTTTTTTCTGGTTAGCAAGAACATACGTTCGCGAAATAATAGCCTGCAGTTTGTAATACTCAGGAGCTCTCCCTTTTCCGGATTCACTCTGCACCACCCCAGCTACGTATTCTTCTAAAGGAACATGAACCATGCATTGTATGCCCTGCGAAGTCGGCTCGAGGTGAAATATGCCTTGGTACGTGCGGGACGCAACATCTACGCTGGAAGATCGAATACGTATTCTACTGGCACCTGAACGCGGGATCAATTTAATTGCTCCACGTGTGTGAACAGCTTGGGTTAAGGTTTTGGCATGTAATACACCCTTTTCGTATTTGATAGATAGCCCGTCTTCCGTGTTCAGATTATATGCCTTGCCGTTAATCTCTATCATGTACGGGGCAACCTTCGCTTGAAGAATGATCCGTTTCACGATCCTTCCTCTCAAAATCCCGACCTCAATCGTATCGAACTGAGCAACACCAGATACGGCGAAGCAGACAGTAAGGAACCCTGCTACCAGTAGTTTCAACATGAACAAGCAAATTATTGAGTTCGAACTGTCAAAAACAGTCTTATCAATGGAGACTTTTCAACACTAAGTCCGCTGTTCGCTCGGAAGCGCCAGCCCCGCCACATTTTGTTTTCAACGTACCAAAGGTGTCTAATAGCCCTTGACGGTAGGTCATGTCATTTAACGCTTTGTTCAACGCCGCATCCAGACTCTCCACGTTAAGCCCTGACTGGATCAACTCTGGCAATACCGGTTTATCCATGATCAGATTGACCAATGAAATGTATTTGATCTTCACCAAACGTTTCGCGATCCAAAACGAAATGGGGTTCCCTTTATAACAAACAACCAATGGCACATTCAGCAACGCGGCTTCCAGTGTAGCGGTGCCACTGGTCACCAAAGCTGCTTTAGCAGAGCGCAGCACATCGTAAGTCTTTCCCTGAACCAGTTCCACACGTGGGTGCTGAATGAACGGTGCGTAAACCGATCGTTCTAAAGATGGCGCGGCGGCAACCACAAAACGACAGGCCGAAAAGCGTTCAACCATCTCAAGCATAATGGGCAGCATGGTTCTTATTTCCTGGAGCCTACTGCCTGGGAGCAGCGCTACAACATTGCCGTCCTGATGCGCTGCATTAGGCTCCTGCGGATCCAACTCATCTAACAAGGGGTGACCCACAAAATGGACATCCACACCACGTGCTTTGTAAAAAGCCTGCTCAAACGGCAAGATCACCATCATCTGATCCACATTAGCCTTGATCTGCTTCACACGATTCGCTTTCCAAGCCCAAACTTGCGGGCTGATGTAATACAGCACCTTGAACCCTTGTTTCTTAGCCCATTTTGCAATACGCAGGTTAAATCCGGGGTAATCCACAAGCACTAGCGCATCAGGCTTCCAGCTCAGGATATCTTGTTCGCACGCTTTGAAGTTCTTGCGGATCGTGCGAATATTCATCAGCACTTCCAAAAAACCCATGAACGCAAGCTCCCGGTAGTGCTTAACCACTTCTACCCCTTCGCCTTCCATACGATCACCACCCCAGCCACGCATCTGAACCGATGGCGCTTTAGCCCGTATGGCTTTCGCCAAATTTCCTCCGTGAAGATCTCCACTGGCCTCCCCAACAACGAAATAGAGCTTCATTGCTAGAATAACAACACAATGATCAGGATGGCGAGCAAGAACATGGATATCAGCACCCCTTTCATGAGCTTTTCCTTGCGCAAGTGGTTGAACCAAAAGAATACGGGTATAACTGCCACCATGCTCACTGAAAGGACTTTCGACAAGATGGATTCGGAGCCGGTGAAAAGTTCATTGATAAAATAACTCGACGTCATAGTTGGTTTAAACCACGACGTGTAGATCAGCGCATAAAGGAAAAAGCCAAGTGCCGTAGTGCAAATGCCTGCGATAACCCCGATCCACTCTTTATCCCATTGGTCAGATCTCATAGTTCCAATTTCCCAAGCGTCCAAGTTCTTCATGCGCGGTCATATCAAATTGCACAGGTACTACACTGGCATACCCGTTGTTTAAAGCCCACATATCGCTATCCTCAGCGTGTTGTGTCTCCACAAAACGGCCTTTCAACCAAAGATATTCTTTCCCAGAAGGATCTTCTCGTACCTCAAACCCGTCTTCCCAATTGGCATCTGCTTGTACACAGACTTTCACGCCTTTCAACGCCCCGCTCTCCGCTCTTGGAATATTCACGTTCAAGCATGTCTTTTCCGCAATACCGCGTTCAAGCGCATTGGTCGTGACCGTTCTAATAACGCCTCGAACATGATCCATATCAGCGTTAGGAGAATGATCTAAGACCGAGAAGCCAATAGACGGCACCCGTTCAATGGCCCCTTCTACTGCAGCCGACATTGTTCCCGAATACAACACATTAATACTTGCATTCAATCCGTGATTCACTCCTGACACCAAAAGGTCTGGGCGTTCTCCTTCAAGAATATTATAGAGCGCGAGTTTAACGCAATCCACTGGCGTTCCGCTACAACTGTACGCCTCCACACCGGGCATCATTTCCACATTACGCATACGCAGAAAATTGTGGATCGTGATCGCGTGCCCCATCGCACTTTGCGGCTTGTCTGGAGCAACTACCAATACTCGACCAAAGGCCTTCATCTCTTCCGCTAAAGCATGGATTCCGCCCGCATCAATACCATCATCATTGGTCACCAAGATCAACTTTTCCTTGCTCATAGCCGCAAAATTACCGAAACCGATATTTGCATTATGAAACAGATCATATCAACTACCAACGCACCAGCTGCAATAGGCCCTTACAGCCAGGCGATCGAAGCAAATGGCGTTCTCTACCTAAGTGGTCAAATTGCACTAGACCCAGCCACTGGCGAATTGATCATGGATTCCATTCAACTTGAAACGAAGCAGGTACTGAACAACATGAAAGCCGTTTTAGCGGAGGCGGGATACACCTTAGATCATGTGGTCAAATGCAGCATTTTCATGAGTAGTATGGATCACTATGCCGTAGTCAATCAAGTATACGGTCAGTATTTCAGCAGCAACCCACCCGCACGAGAAGCTGTTGCCGTGAAAACCCTACCGAAGTCTGTTAACGTAGAAATCAGCGCTATCGCAGTGAAGTGATCATGCCATATGTTTTCGTTGGGAATACCAACCAAGGGTCATGCCAGCAGCCAAAATAGCTCCAAATATGGACAGGCCTGCCATACCTATCACCATTATAGGCGCAAACACCCTGAGTCCCTGAGAGGTAGCATAAATAACCCAGCCATGGGCTTTTAACTTCCACATTTGAATGATGGCGAGCAGGCGCACCGCGGTGAGAACAAACAACAGAAGTAATAAGACCCACAGTTTCTCTTTGATAATAGGCATTATAGTTAGCGCATTCTCCATATCCTCTGGGCTCATCATACTTTCATACTGCTCGAACGCCTCAGAAATACGTTGATTCCATTCCTCATCTGGCATGTCGCTTAGCCCCATGGTTCCAAACACCCCTAATAAGTAAATCAGCAAGAACACGCCCGTATTGATAAACCCGAGTATGCCTAAAGCGCTCATAGCATCTGTTCTCTTCGCGGGAATCAAGTTGTTCGTCGAATCTAAAATTTCATCTTCCATCATCGGTCAGTATAGGTTTGGTTCGTTAACACGAACCTACTTAAATAATCTCACCAGACGCTTTAAAATGGACAAGAGGGCAAGCCCATGGCTTGAGCGGTAAATTGAGTGTACTAAAACTCCGATGCGTTCCTATGTTTGCAGCGTATTTCAAACGAACTAGAACTATGAGCTACGACGTGATCGTATTAGGCAGCGGCCCTGGAGGATATGTAACAGCTATCAGGGCGAGTCAACTTGGTCTTAAAACTGCTGTTGTAGAACGCGAGTCGCTGGGAGGCATCTGCTTGAATTGGGGCTGC
>CAZPEQ010000249.1:0-4594 GCA_964585605.1 uncultured Weeksellaceae bacterium
CTGCTGTTGAACCAAAGTGGTCCTAAAGGACTATGGTAAACTGCAGACCCGGAAGCAATGAATGAACGGGCTTCAATAATCGGGCCTGTATCCGCTTCCCCGCCACTAGAAATAAGTCCTTGGTAAGGCTGGAAAATATAGCCTTCGAACCGCACGTCGAAAGTCTTGTGTAATTCCATGATCGAACGGAAGCCTCCTGCAAGGTATTGCTGGGCGCGAAGGTCCTGGATGAAATAGCCTTTCACCTCGGGAGTCGGTTGAAAAACGGGGGCTTGGATCACCGTTGCTTGGAAGTTTTGGAAAAACGGCAATCCGCTATACACGCCTTCCAACAGCATTCCGAATTTGATGTTCGAACGTTTGAGGAAGTACTTCTCTAGTTTGATCTTAGCCTGCAACCAGGAGTGGAAAGCTCGTTCCGTTTCGGTACCCGGACTGGTTGAACCAGGTGTCGTCTTTTCTTCCCCATTTGCATACCTGATCTCGAACAACAGATGCTCCCCTGCAGATGCGTGTTGTTTGCGATCTAAGCTGTTGCGCTCAATACGCAATCCAAAATTCACATGATCGAATTCGGTCACGTCGGTCGTGTCTCTGTTCGTGAAATTATCTGTCTGGTAGTAGCTGTTCTCTGTAGCCACATATTTCCCATCGATCCGCAACAAGCCCTTATTGCCGAGCGGCGTTGTCGCATTCATTCCGGCCCAGTAATCGCGTAGTATGAGGAATGCAGGGCGTTCATCAAGAAAAAAGGAGTCAAAACTACGGAAGTGATCATAGCGATTGAACGTGATCACGGGTTCTAATGAAACAGGTCTTTTACCCGAAATATCCAACTTGTATTTGACCTGCCCACTCGTATAAAATTTACCGAAATAAGAATTGGCTTCGACAAATGAAGAGGTCTTACCAAACAGGTTGTAACGCAAGGCCGCATAACCTGTAGAAATAGGTCTAGAACTAAGAATACCACCGAATCGGACCTCTAAAGCTTTTTCCTTTTTTACCAGGAGATCCAGATCATAAGTGTTGGTTGCCGGATTGAACGTTGTTTTCGGATGAATCGAGCTGATGTTGCGGTTGGCCAGTAGTTGGAAATAATATGGCTTTAACTGATCTATGGAATAAGGCAAGCCATCAGCATGCAAGGTGCGCCTTACATTTTGAGTTTGGGTAGCATTCAAACCAGAGAAACTGATGTTTTGGAATACTAGTGGCTTGATGCCAGACCGGAAAGTAACTCTTCGTGCGTCCAGCTGCTGCGGCAGTACCCTGCGTTGAATGGCTTGCAATATCTCGGGCATCTGCTTGATGGCAGCTTGATAGCCTGCAGCTATTTGCTGTTCTGGGTCAGAGAAGTCAAACACGGAATTCACCACTTCAGGCTGAATGATAATACCGTTCTCGCAAGGAATTGAATAATCGGTGCGCTCCACCAACATGGCGCGCAATTGTGACAGTAGATCATCCTCTGATGGAGGCACGTCCGCGTTTCCTACGTTACAGCCAATGATCACATCGGGGAAAAACTCATCGTACATCACATCTGCCGGGAAGTTGTTGTACAAGCCTCCATCCATCATCAGGTTGCCATCTACGCGTATTGGTTTGAACCAAAAAGGGTAGGAGATACTCGCTCGAACAGCTTGGGCCAGATCGCCTTGTCTGAAGATTACTGCGCGTTTATTGGTTATGTCTGAGGCCACGCAGCGGAATGGGATGAACAAACTGTCCATATCGTAATTGGATACAGCGGCCACTGGCGCTAAACTGCGCATTTGCTCAAAGTCCATTAACGCAGGAGAACGCAAATTGGTTGGCAGGGAGGCTTGTAGACTCGTATCAACATCAACCTTCATTTGGAGCCAAGACCCATCCGTGCTGTGTTCCTTGAAGTAATATTTGTGCTTGTCCTCTAGCCGTCCTTCTGCCATGAGTAAGAACCGTTCTGTACGGAACAGGGAATCGATGGTGTTGGGAGCGTATCCCGCAGCGTAGAGTCCTCCGATCAGTGCACCGATGGAACTTCCTGCCATATAATCAATAGGAATCCCATTTTCTTCCAGTGCCTTCAGAACACCGATGTGTGCTAAGCCTGTACCTCCACCACCGCTCAGCACGAGACCAACACGTTGACCTGAGCATAAGCCCACTGAGAGAGAAAGGAATAATACGAGAATAGCGCGCATCTTCCTTACAAATTTATGGGTAGCGCGGCCATTAGGTTGGTTTTGATCGGAGCTTACCTAAATAATTCAAGGAGTCAGGAATCCTGCTTCCGTACCAAGAGAAGGCTTCCCCATCGACTAATATGTGGGTCGCATCGGGTAGAATAGCCCGAAACCGCTGCGTATGCGATTCCTTGAAAGGGAAAGGTTCACTAGAGTAAAGGATGAAATCGGGCCTCAGTTCTTGCACCTCTTCCAGACTGAAGATAGGGTAGCGATCCTGGGCAAGCACATTACTGAAACCTGCTAGCTGTAGCATGCTATCAATGAATGTTCCGGTGCCCACAGTCGTTATCGGCTCATCCCAAATCAAGTATAGTGCGGTAGGCCTGGACTCTGGCGATAACAGGCCAGCAGATGCAAGGTGAATGTCCTTTTCCAGCTTGGCGGCTAACTCCACGGATCCGGTTAATGCGCCAACATCCTGTATCATGCGTATCGCACTGGTCAGATCCTGAACATCACTGATCCAAAGTGGAAATTCTTCTGCGAGGGCCATAATGCTGGCCTTGTCGTTTTCTTCCTTATTGGCAATGATCAGGTCTGGCCTAAGGCTCCGGACCTTTTCTAAATCAGGTGTTTTCGTTCCGCCAACACGTTCTTTACTACGGAACCAGTCAGCCGGATGTATACAGAATTTAGTAATACCCACCACGCGCTGCGCAAGATCCAGATAATGCAAGAGTTCCGTTTGTGAAGGAACCAGCGAGATAATGCGTTGAGGAGCATCAGGACATATCACCGTGCGTCCCAGCTGATCGACAACCGTCTTCATCAGGCAAGCTGGGCAATGATATCCTGCTTCGTAAGAATCCCGAACTTCCCTTTCATGTCAACCAGTACAGCAGAAGTGCCATTGCTCAATCTGTTCGCGATCTCCTCCAGATCGGCATCGCTATCCATCACGGGTAAAGGGTCTGACATAATCAGTTTTACGGCCTGCTGACGTACGTCAGGGTCTTCAACAATAGCGCTGAAAATCGCGCTTTCTGTTATTACACCTACGATCTGCTCTCCACTGGTTACGGGCAATTGCGAGATCTGATTTTTCTGCATCAAATCGGCCGCCTTAACAACTGGTTCTTCGCCATCAATACTGATAAGCGAAGAAGTGGTGTCAAGCATATCGCTGGCAGTTGGTTTTTCATCGCGCAAGAAACCCCGTTCGCGCATCCATTCATCGTTGAACATCTTGCCTACGTATCGGCTGCCGTGATCATGGAAGAGCACCACTACAACCGAGTTCTCGTCGAAGAGATGCTTGATCTGATGCATACCTGCCACGGCTGATCCTGCTGAGTTACCTACAAAGATTCCGTCGTCCAGAGCAATCTTCCGGGTGAAGATGGCTGCATCCTTGTCCGTTACTTTCTCGAAATGATCGATCAAGCTGAAATCCACATTCTCAGGTAGGATATCTTCTCCAATACCCTCGGTGATGTAGGGGTAAATCTCTTTCTCGTCAAATTCGCCAGTCTCGTGGTATTTCTTGAATACAGAGCCATAGGTGTCAATTCCGATGATCTTCACATCTGGGTTTTTCTCTTTGAGATACTTGCCAACGCCTGAGATCGTGCCTCCTGTACCCACGCCAACAACGAAGTGGGTGATCTTCCCTTCCGTTTGCTTCCATATTTCGGGCCCAGTGCTTTCGTAATGCGCTTGAGCGTTACTTGGGTTGTCGTACTGATTAGCCTTCCAGCTATTCGGTGTTTCAGCCACTAGGCGTGAGGAAACGGAATAGTAGGAGCGGGGATCTTCTGCTTCTACGTTCGTTGGACAAACGATCACTTCTGCACCAACTGCTCGCAGCACATCCACCTTCTCTCGACTTTGCTTGTCCGTCGTGGTAAAAATGCATTTGTACCCTTTGATGATGGCCGCAATGGCCAGGCCCATGCCGGTATTACCACTTGTTCCTTCAATAATCGTTCCTCCCGGTTTCAACAGACCCGCTGCCTCTGCATCTTCGATCATCTTCAAGGCCATGCGGTCCTTTACTGAATTTCCCGGGTTTCCGGTCTCAACTTTAGCTAGGATTAGTCCGGGAATGCCGTTAGCGACCTTATTGAGTTTCACTAGGGGAGTATTACCAATGGTCCCCAGTACATTTTCTGCGTAATTCATTGCACCTATAATTCGGCACGAAGTTAGCCTAGTCCAGCACCTTGATGGCCTTAGCAGGTGCAATTCTTGTAACCAAGATCGTTGGCACGATCAGGGCCAGAAGGCATACGAGCAAGGTTCCTATATCTAGTAATAGAATGTGCATGCCGCTCAAGGCTATCGGCACGGTATCTACATAGTAACTGGCCGCCGGAAGTCTAATAATGCCCCAGTG
This sequence comes from uncultured Weeksellaceae bacterium, assembly GCA_964585605.1. Taxonomy (GTDB): domain Bacteria; phylum Bacteroidota; class Bacteroidia; order Flavobacteriales_F; family PHOS-HE28; genus CAZPEQ01. Next base: position 4,570 of record CAZPEQ010000249.1, read on the forward strand.
CTGTTGCGAGAGGCTCAATCCAATG
>CAZPEQ010000250.1:0-4577 GCA_964585605.1 uncultured Weeksellaceae bacterium
AAAATACCCTTTCGGTCGCCTATATAGAATGAACCTGTATCATGAAGCCTTCCCCTATCAATACATACTAGTAACCTGCATCGTGTATAGCGTAATCGCCAGCTATTTCTGCATGCGTTTTTTGAACCGTTCCCCAATGGGTCGAATAGGCGTTACTGCGTTACTCATTCTTTTGACAGTGGTGATCAGTTCACCACTTGGCGGTATGCTCTGGCACGTACACGACATGCAAGCAGGTTTCTGGCCGACTTGGTGGATGCGTAAACTCTTTCAGGAAGGGCCGCTTATGGGCATCCGTTTGGGGTGGGTAGTGATCTTGGGTTCAATACCCTACAATGTATTCGGTGTACTTATATGTTATTGGCTCACCGATCACGGTGCGCAGTATTTCGCTACACCTTCTCCGGCTTCCAAAACGTAACGATATCCAATAGAAGCAAGCCCGGTTCGCCTTGCTTAAAGCAACGCGGTGTAATGGAGATCAGCAAAACAGGTTCTTCCGCAGTTCCCCCCAATTCAAACGCATGCTTGGTGTGTTTGTTGATCGCAATGCTTGATTTAAAATCAGGATACCAGGTCTTCTTCTTGGTGTCGTTCGGTTTTGTCGGGTAAGGGATCTCCACAACTGTGGTCCGCGTTTTATCTGCCAACGGTGGATGCCTACGGTCACTTTGATCGGCACCCGCAAAAACGCGATGGACCGCAACGCGTGTTCCCTTGTATTTCTTCTTGTACTCTTTAGTCCATACAGGAATGTCCTGCCCTCGAAGTTTGGTGAATAAGGCATCAACCGGATGCAACTCAAACTTGCTACCATGCGGCGTATCATTCACCCATACACCGTATGCTGTGAATTCAGCGCCCAAACTTCCGCCAAAGGCCTCCATGATCCGATCTTCATAGCGATCCAACGTTTCAATCTCACATTCGATCCGGCCATCTGCATTGCGCAGTTTGCCTTGTTCAATGAGGTAACGGTAATCTTTGTTCGGCTTGATCTGAAAGTTCAAATCGCCATCTAGCTTGTACAAGTACGCCTTTTGTAATCGTCCAACGACTTTTCGAGTCGGATTTTTCTTGTCTACGATCTTCCACTTGGGGTGGTGTGCCATGGTCGAAAGTTAAAATTCAATGATCAAACCAATACTAGGCAATACATTTCCATTTTGATCAGGCACCAACCGCGTTAAGAACCGGGTGGGGTCATTGGGATCAACGATCGGTGTGCCACTCTCATCCGTCTCCACATTCAGGAAAGGGGGTGTAGGCGCATCACTTGCATAAACATTCTGCACATCGAGGAAAACATTCAAGGACCATTTATCGAAGTAGTAACGCTTATCAACCCGCAAATCCATTTGGTGAAATGTTCCCGTGCGCAAGGTGTTAATGCGACTAAAATCAAGCACGCCCATTTGGTTTGCTGTCCATACGGGGATCAAGGAAGACGTGGGTAGATCAAAAGGAGTGAACGGCCCGCCGCCTTGCAACCTGAACTTGACCCCTACCTCCCAATTCTTCTTTAGCCGCTTACCCGCTGTTAGATTCAGTATGTGGCCAAAGTCCCAACTAGAAGGCGTAAACGCTCCATCCGCATTCGTGAATTCGCTTTTCACAAAGGTGTATGCCAAGATGCCGTAAAAGTCTTTCAACAGCTTCTGCTGTGCCAGCAGTTCTACACCAAACGCTCGACCTTCTGATTCAGGTGTTGCGGGCTCATTGCCTACGACACCAAAATCGCCTCCCAAGTTCGCCAGTGAAACGCCATTATCCGTAAGCAAGGGATAGTGGTCGTAGCTCTTGAAAAATCCCTCAACACTGAATTTAGCGTTGTGTTTGGTGCCGTATTCCACGCCCAAAACGATGTGATCTGCCTGTATATGACGAATACCGTTATCCACATTGGTCAGCGCACTTGAATTCTCGCGAAAGCCCAACGTTGTGAACGGTGGAAGTTGAAAGTAACGCCCAATATTGAAGTTGATAGCAATGGCATCGTTAACGCCGTACGAGGCAGACAAACGTGGCGAGAATTGCTCCAATGGATCGTTCAGCGCGCCGCCATTTCCAATAGAAGTAGCATCTGTTCTAATGCCCAACGACAAACTCAACTTCTTGCCCGTTCTGCTGAGCTGAGCGAATGGCGCGTACTGCAAAAAACTCAGCCGAGAGTCAAACTCGAAAGTGGCCGGTACGCCTAGAATGCTTCGTTGACTGAAGGTCTCGGTCGTATACAAGGTATGTTCTATGCCCAGCCCTCCGATCAAGGACCAATCATTCAAATACCATTTGCCTTCGTACCTGAGTTTATTCTCCGTTTCACCGGAATTGAATCCAAGCAGGCGGTTGGACTCACTGCTATCATCGTTATCTAAGAACTTGTCCGCGGAATTATCCAGCTGACTTCTGCTAAGTATGAAACGATGCAGTGAATTCTCTCGAAAATGCTCATACTTGGCACCAACCGTATAGTTCCATTGCACTTGTTCCGGCAAGTTGCCGATAAGGAAATTGTTCGTCTCAATGACAGATGTATCCGTTACCCCTTCGTTGGCATCTAGATTCAGCACAAAGACATCGTAGGCGGCTAAACCCAGTATGGTAAGCTTGTCCTCATTCTTGAAGCGGATCGTTTCTTTGAACTGAACATCATTATAGGTAGGAAGAAAAGGCAGACCGATCAAATTGAACAGGAACTGCAAGTATGATCGGCGCGCAGAAACGATCAGGGAGGAACGCTCTCCTGTTGGGCCATCCACGGTTAAACCAATATCGCTAGAACCCACCACGAACGAATAGTTCATCTTCTCCCTATTCCCTTCTTTTTGGCGGAACTCAAAAACGGAACTCAAGGCGTTACCTCGCGGTGCAGGAAAGGCACCACTCAACACATCAACCCCATCAATGAAATTCACGTTAATGGTTCCAACGGGGCCTCCGCTTGCGCCTTGCGTAGCGAAGTGGTTGATGACCGGAACTTCAATTCCATCCAAGTAGAAGCTATTCTCATTGGGTGAGCCGCCACGTATGATAATGTCATTGCGAAATGATACCGTACTGGCCACACCCGGCAATGCCTGTATCACCTTGCTTATATCTCGATTACCGCCCGGGTTACGAATGATCTCCGACTCGCTGATCGAGCGCAATGAAAGCGGAGTCTCCGTTGTTCGATCGATCCGTTTTGACCGGATCTCTACCACATCAAGCTCCGTATCGGTGCTTACCAGTTCCACCTGAATGAACGGCACTTTCGTGGTACCCACCAGTATTTCGAAAACAGTTTGACTTTCATAGCCCAAACTAGACACTTGCAAGTTGTAGAGCCCCGGCTGTATGCCGGCTATTCTGAATTCGCCCTCTTCATTGGTCGTAGCGCCTTGTTGCGTCCCTTCCAACAACACGTTTACAAACGGGAGGGCCGTTCTTGTTCTGGCATCAATGATCTTACCTGAGACAACCGCCTGCCCGACCAGATCAGCGCCTCCTAAGCACAGCAGTAAGCAGCATATCCACGGTTTAACCTTCATCAGTAGTACGCGAAACGCATCGGTGGCTTTACGAGTTCATTCATCTTCGGCGAACATAGCGCTAGTCCTTGAATGGAACGTCTTAAAACATGCCAATATGGGTGTTACGAATCAGCAACACGTAATCAGCCGTGTTGTTCCACCGCACTCCAGGACAATATTCATTTTGTTTAATCTTTCCTTGCACAAGTTAAACATAAAAGTATATTTGTTCAGTCTTTGGAACAAATCATTAAACAAAATGTCGACCCTTGAATTTCAACAAAACCTACTTGGCCTGCGCCAACAGCTCTACTACTTCGCGCTTAGCCTCACAAAAAACAAGGATGACGCTTCAGACCTGTTACAGGATTGCATGGTGCGGGCGATCACCTATCGAGAGAAATTTCAGGACAACACCAATTTCAAAGCCTGGGTGTACACGATCATGCGCAACACCTTCATCAACGGGCATCGCCGGATCAAGCGCGGCCGCGAGGTGATGGATGCTGTGAGCAACAACGCCAAGACATTCAGCCGATCAAATACACCCACCACACCATCGAGCACCCTGCGTGCGAAAGAAATAGAATCCATGGTAGGAGCTATGGACCCGGCCTTTGGAGAACCATTCAAGATGCACTATAACGGTTTCAAATATGACGAGATCGCAGCCCAAATGGATATTCCGGTGGGAACGGTAAAAAGTCGCATCTTTCAGGCTAGAAAACGCCTTAGGAACCAATTGGGAAATTCCAAGTATTGAACTTTGCCGAAAGCCATTGTTATAGGAGCCGGATTCTCTGGACTATCTGCCGCCGCTTCATTAGCGGCTTCCGGGTTTGAGGTATCCGTGTTGGAGAAGAATGGCAGCGCGGGAGGCCGTGCACGAATATTCGAGGCAAATGGTTTTCGTTTCGACATGGGCCCGAGTTGGTATTGGATGCCAGAGGTCTTCTCCTCCTTCTTTGCCAGTTTAGGTAAAAACGTAAGCGACTATTATTCGCTGCAGCGTTTGGATCCATCATATAAAGTCGTGTTGCCCCAAAACGAGGTTTGGGATATACC
>CAZPEQ010000251.1:0-4556 GCA_964585605.1 uncultured Weeksellaceae bacterium
GCGTAAGGAGATGGAACTCTGGCTGGATCAGAAAGTTCATTTGTTTTGTCCATTAAATCACCTTCCCTTCCTATTCGCTGCATTGGCCTGTTTTACGGCTGCCGCCATATTGCTGATCAAGCGCCAGCGGAGCGGAAAATGGGAATGATCAGTTAACCTGAATCACGAGGTATTTGCTGATACTCCAAAACGCTGCCGCATCTTTGATCACAAGTTCCGTGACTTCTCCGGTGAACTCATAGGAACCTTCCGGGTGATTGGTGATCAGCTTGGCTTTCTTAGCCAGGATAGGTATCTCCGTTGTCTCGGTGATATCGACCTCCTCGAAATACCCTTTGTTAAGGTCAGCAAGGTTGATGGTCTTCGCGCCGCCAACACCTGCAACACCTCCCGATTTAGTAATGATGTTGTTCTCCTTCAGTTCCTTGGCTGTACCTATCGCAAAATATGCCCTGTTCAATTCTCCTTCTCTACTATCCGCTAATTGGCTTTTTTCCTTATACATTTCAATAAGTGTGGCCAAGGAGCTGTTAGCGCTACTCAGCTGCTCTTTCAGCGATACTATCTCACCATCTTTCGCTGCGATCATCATTTCGAGGTTGGTGATCGTGCGTTCCAACGATTTGATCTGCAAGTCGCCCTTGCGGGTCTGTTTTTTAAGCGATGCGATCATCTGCTCATTCTCGATCATCAGCTCGTCAATCGCCTGCAGATCTGCCATGATCTGATCTTCCACGGTAACGCCACCTTCAACACTAGTCGATCCTGAAGTAATGCCCGTTTGCTTAACACGTATCTCGTTGATGTTGTTACTAATTCGATCAAGCGCATCAAAAAGGCCTTCCATCGAAGCATCTTTCTCTATCGCGCGTGACTGAAGGAGTTCCTTGTCTTCTACCAATTGCTTGTATTGTACAGATTCCGTTGGATCTGTTTGGCATCCTACTACTGCTAGCAACGCCAATACATAAATCGTGTTCTTCATGGTACCGTGTTTTACCTGTTCTGGATGTATGTCATTCACCGTGATCATGCTGGAGTAGGTGCTTCCTTACCACGCACCGCTACTTGACCGATCAGCTCTCAGAGATAACGCTCACACAAGTACGGTCTTACTCTCTGCGTGGCAAGTTAACAGCTTTTGTGATGCGCATAGCGCCCTGATCATAGCTGTACGACGCCCTCCCACCCTGAGGCAATTGTGCTTCTGGAATCGCCATTTCGCTGGAACATAGTAGGTACGGATCCCGTACAACGATTCTAGCTGTAGCGCGGAAAATCAATCGTAGCAAGAATCATCATATCGCTCCTCCTATGCACTAGTATGCTTGGCGTATCCGCTCAACGGGAAAGCTTGACCGATGAATTTGCCTACCTAAACGCAAAGGAGCGATCTAAAATCGCCAAGCAAGAACGTATTGATGCTGTAGAAGACACTGTTTTCATTAAGCTCATGGAAGGTGGAGAGGTATTGTTCAGGGAACGAGAATACGAGGCGGCTTTGGAAAAATTCCAAGCTGCACGGAAACGACGACCATATAACGTGAACCCGAAAGTCAAGATCGAAGATTTAGAGGCATTATTGAAGCAACGGGAAGAACAGCAATCGCAGAAGATGGAAGTTCCTTCTCCAGGCGAAACAACAGGCTCTAAGAATAAGGGCGATCAACCCATACTCCGCAAGAATACACCGCCGGAGGCTCGGTCAATAACCGCAAGCAAACAGCCAATCGGTGTCACTTCCGTGATGCCAGATGAAGAATTACCTCCTGCTAATCCGCGAAATAATAGCCCCGATATTGAACAACGCATATTCATACAAGGCACAGCACGGGTACTTGAGCGAATCGTGCTAGATCAAAATCGTGAAGCAACATACCGCAAGGTCACCCATGAATGGGGAGCAATCTATTACTTCAAAGGCAACAACACGATCACCAAGCGCACGTGGGACGAGGTCTTCAGTCGGTGATCTTAGCTAGTGGCGGGAAGGGTCTTCAGCCACAACGATAACGGGTATCTGCAGCAGCCTTTCATAATCTTCCCCAGCCTCTTTCATATCCTGATCATCTTTATCATGGCACCATGTAACACGCACTTGGGCTCCATGTGATAAGAATGCATCCTCCATGGCTTTCATGAGATCCAAGAAATACTTGGAGGAGCTGGTATTGAAATATTCCACATAAAAGGTGGCCTCCAACGTCGCATCTTGTTCCTTCAGGTGATCCTCAACAGCAATCTGTAGTGGGGAGAACAGCTCATCTGCGTCTTCATGAACGGATCTTCCCGTAATCGATAACTTACCCTTTTTTGTATCCAATACGATAGCGGGTGAACGTTCGGTAGCTTCTAATTCCATAGCTCCTGTGTGTGGGGGAATACCGCGCAATTTACCTAAGCAATTGGCAAATAACAGACTAATCCTTATTTTCATGCGAACAATTGACTTAGCATGTCCTTGATCAGAAATATTTTAGTCCCATACGATTTCTCTGAATGCGCTACGGATGCATTGCGAATAGCGGCGAATATTGCCCGAAGCTCCAATGCAACGATCAATATTGTACATGTCTATGAGACCATGACCGATTTTCATAAGGAGAATCAAAAAACGCGTGAAGAGCTTGAGGCAAAGATCAAACAGGTTCCGAAACTCGATTTTCTGCAGGGAATTGAATTGAAGAAGTTCATGCTTCGCCAAATGAGTATTTCTGAAATATTCAAGAATGAACATTTGGCCCATGCAGATCTGGTGGTCATGGGTTCTCATGGCGCAGAAGGTATGAGAAGCGTTGTTGGGTCGAACACGCAACGCATTGTGCGTAATGCACCTATGCCAGTACTTGTGATCAAGAATCACCGCGAGGATTTCAGAGTGAATGATTTGGTTTTTGCCTCCAACTTTAGCCAAGCGGACATTGACAAGTTCGCTGTGTTCAAACCTTTTCTGGATGTTTTTAAACCCAAGGTGCATTTGGTGAAGATCAATACGCCACGAAACTTTGAGCGCAGTGAAGTTTCTAGCCAAGCGATAGGAAAGTTTCTTGCTACCCACGACTTAGAGAAATTCACAACCACCATTTATAACGACATTACCATTGAAGAAGGAATTTTGAATTTTGCCCAGTCCGTGGATACAGATATGATCGCCATGAGCACACATGGGCGAAGCGGCTTTTTCTCGGTGGTGACAGGTAGCATTACAGAGGGTGTGGTAAACCACGGCCACTACCCCATACTAAGTGTTAAGCTCTGAAAATCAGAGGCATAACATCGGTACTATTCTTCCTGCTTATCTTTACGGAACAACTACAAGTGAATGAGATTCTTGTACAAGAAATTCCAAGCCAAAAGGAAGGAGATCGTAACGGTCGAGATTGACGCGACAACGAAGGTCAAATTTCTTACGGCGCACGATTTTAAGCTGTATCAAAAAGGGAAGACCCACCGCTATTATGGCGGCACTTTTGACGAGGGTACGGTTAAATTCGTTCTCCCGTTTGATTCGGTTTGGCACGCTGTCGTAGAACAAGGAAGCTACCGGGAGCCCCTAGAGATACAGGCAAGCTGCAAATTGTTGCCTCCTGACCGTGATTTGCTTTCCACGATAGCTCTTGATGCACCGGAATCGGTAAGGAATGCAATCGAAAGTCCTTCTGACCTATTAGACTACGCCGCTGAAGCGAGTGAAGAGGTGAATGAGAATATCGACGAGATAGTAGAGCGCGGTGAAGGGCTGATTGAAGAAGAGTAATACCTGTACCCTTTTTGGCTTGCTCTTTGCTCTATTTATGAACGTCGTTCAACTGTTATGACAGATGTTGAAAAAAGTAGATTTAGTAGAAGAGCTTCGCGAAGAGAAAGAGCGGCACATTACCGATGAGTTGCTGGTCGAAGTGCATGATATCCTGCTACAAGAGGCGAAGCGCGAAGCTGGTGTTCGCAGTAGGTTAAGTTCAGCATGTGGAACGAAGTCAATCAGTGAAGGTCGTCTGGATCCCAGTCGTGTTTTTGACCTCGCTACGATCAAACAAGTCGCTATTCGATATAGGCTCCGATTTTTGGATGCCAAGTACTTTAAGAACCCATACCCGAGGGAAGCAATCAATGCCACCAAGCATTTGGAAGATGGTCTTGAGCATGACCTGACGGATTTCAAGATTTTAGCGCCTGCAAGCGCATTTGAACTTTGCGACGTGGATGCAGACCCTTTACTCTTCGTCCCCGTGGGCAATGACCGATTTTACTTGGTCTATAAATGGGGGCAGGACTTTACAATAGCACGGCGTTTGATATTCTGGCCTTTGAGGAAGCCATTGAATCTGTTGGCGCTGTTGTTCTCTATAGCTATGGTCATTACATGCTTGGTGCCTAACACCTTACTTTCCACAAATCCCACGGCGCACTTCCTTGGCTTGCATCGGTTCATGCTCTTTATTTGGACGTCTTGTCTTATTGCAAGTATTAGCTTCTACACGTGGTTCACGTTCTTTGGAAAGTTCAGTACTAATGCGTGGAACGACCACCGGTTCAATTGATCTCTTTCTTCCCTT
>CAZPEQ010000252.1:0-4539 GCA_964585605.1 uncultured Weeksellaceae bacterium
ACGTACGTGCATGTCACCCAACGTACTATCCAACTTCAGGGTATAGTTATTCTCATCAAGTTGCTCGGCTCCTTTAACCAGTTCAGGATCCATACAACCGAATAAGCCGATCAGTTCTGACCGGTTGATCTCGTTTATTGCGCTCAGTACCACTAGGGCGGAGGTCTCTTTACCACTCACCCGATCGAGCGCCACCAGCACAGGCCTTTCCGTAAAGGGTGAAATAACAGCTTTGCGTTGTGGAGAAGAAAAAGAACAGGCCAGGAGTTTGTGCAACTCTTCCATAACCGGTTGCGCACGGAATGCCTTCCATACTTGACTGTTACTGGCTAATTCGCTCCATGCACTTTCCGCCTGCGGAAATTCAAATACGATCGCGGTACTTGCGGGAATGTGATCCCATGGGTCAGCGAGCGGTTCGTCGGTGCCGCCCATCTGCAACAAGGTGTATACCGTTGCTACAACGATCCCGATCAAGAGGAGAGCAGTGAGTATTTTTTTCACAGGGTGAATATGAGCAAGAAATTCCTTCGCACGATGCGATCGAAATGGACTTTTCCCAATTTCAAAGGGGAATTATCATCGGCTCTACTTCAGAATAGGCCTACGGGCTATTTAGTCGTACTCGATGTTGGAGAACACTCCAGCGCTTATGGAGTAGACTATGCCCGTATCGTCATCCAATGCGTCAAAAGAAAAGGTGCCTGACCATGTTTCCGTTCCAGTATCAATGCCAGTGATCGTCAATGTTGCATTGTTCATAGGAAGATCTGTACTGAGGGCATCTATAGTTGTTGCTCCTCCCGTTCTTTTACCGTAGTAGCCGAATGCGAAATCCCCAAATGGGCCATTACCACCTGTAAAAGTCTGTCCCGTGACAAATGACGCTGGATCGACAAAGGTGATGGATATGACAATGGTGGTCGTATCTCCATTGAGTATGGAAATGCCCGTTATGGCCCGAGAACTGAGTCCTGGATCATCTGAACCGACCCCGCCGATCAACAGCGGGTTCGACGCGAATCCGAGCCCGTCAATAACGGCGGAAAATGCTGCCGCACCAACTCCGCCTCCATTTCCACCACCGCCATTGCCTCCACCGCCGGTCATACCTCCCCCTGTTCCGCCAGAGCTAGGTTCATCCTCATCTTTACTGCAGGATACGGAGAAGAGTAATGTGGCGAATAAGATCGAAAGCAGCGAAGTGCGGTTGAACGTCATTGAAGTGTGGTTTAGTGATCTCAAAAATAATTGTAAGACACAGTAACTACTAGAAATTAAGTAGATAAGCGTGCGATTAGTTGAAATTAGTGTTCATGGAAGGTTACACCAGTTGTTCGATAGCCAGTTCAGCGCACTTTCGGCAGAATGCCTTACAACAGACCATTGTTGATACCGTTCGATGGCTTTGAGTAGTACGTTAATTAATCACGTGTGCAGAATTTTTCATTAACATTGGCCATCCGTCAAGTTCTTCAATGCCAGTGGCAATACTGACAATCTCTCCCGTAGTGGTTGGAATAAGTAGGAGCCCATCTTTCATAACGGGAGATGCTCGAACCTGCTTGTTGATTTGCTTACTTAGAACGATCTCACCAGTTTCCATTTCGAACACCAAGACCATACCGTTCAGGGAAACCGTGACAATATGATCGGTTGAGAGAATGGGTGTGCAAGCGAGGGAGCCTCCTGATTTTCTGATGTCGCCATCGAATTGATGGCTCCATAAAACAGCTTCGTTTATTGGATCAAGGCAATACAGTATTTCGCCCATTAATGTAAAACTCTTACCCTTATCGCAAAGCACAGTTGAGGGTTGGAATTGCTGAATAGAGGAAACACTTGATCTGCCGATATTTGTTGCTGCGTAAGTTGCGCCGGAAGTAATGGGAGCGCCGGCACCGAATCCATTTCCCGCATCCATATTCTTCGCCTGTCTGGCGTAGGAAGATCGAGACTGTATTTTTTGATCTACATGAGGTGCATCCACTTCATGGAACACTTTCACGAACCCGAGACTGTCCTGCGACAGAACCACTACGGATTCTTTCGCAGGGCCGTCAGTGTCTGTCCGCTTTGTCAGGTAGACTTTCTTGTCGAACAAGCTGGGGGGGGATGTTGCCCGTAGTGCCATAGCGGCAATAATGTTGCCGTCGGCCTTGTCAAGTTTGTAGACAGTCCCCGGGTTCGTTGTCACGTAAACAAAGCCGTCATGTACAACTGGGGAGATCATAACATCTCCATCCAACCACCGTTGCCAAACAATAGAACCATCCTTTGCATTTAAGCACGCCAAAGGGTGGGTCGCTAGGGCGTTCATCCCTTTTTCTTCTGCTTTGGCTTTCATTCGCAAATCAGGGTAAGCGGTGTAAAGAAACCCATCGCTATAAGCAGGTGTAGATTGAAGCGGGTCTCCTAGCCAAAGGCTCCATGCTTGCTTGCCGCTGAATTGGTTTATGGCGAAAATGGTACAACTTTCTGTATTGAAGAAGATCAGTGAGTCACTACACACCGCAGAGGATGGGCCGTCATCGTGGAGGTTGATGCCCCAATCAAGTTTACCGGTCTTTAGATCGAATGCATAGAATTCTGTACTGCCGAAACCTCCTGAAGTGAACACGCGATCGTTCGCTATAGTGGGTGTAGAGATCGCTGATTTACTATTGAAGGATAGAGTGTAACCATCTTCATTTTTGGATAGGTATTTCTTCAACGTTGCTTTACTCACGTGACCAGATGGGAATTGGTTCAGAAAGTTCAGAGAGGTATCTGAATTAAGCCTTTTTACTTCTGCCGTGATGGAAAACCCCTTCGTCTTTGCCCCGTCCAATGTGTTTCTCGATACACTGGCGAGTGCGTTTGTGGGAATTGTGCCCGTCGGATGTTTCTTCAAGGTTGCCTTGTGTGAATGACTTGGCCTGAGTTTGACCTGTAAATTCAACAAGGTGTCTGATTTAGCTTTTTTCAGCACTGGAGGAATAGATACCTTGTTTGTTGGTTTTATCTCCTTCTTCGGTGTTTTTGCGAACGTGTTCATCGGAAATGAATCAGGAACATATTCCTTAACAGAAATGATTGTTTCTTGCGGAGATTCAACAGTGGAAATGGCAGTGTGCGAGTTAGATGAGAGGAATACGACTGCAATACCCATAAGTATTAGCAGTAGTATCAGGAAAACGTGATTTCGGTTCATTTTAGGCATGGCCTTTATTACTTAATGTTCCAAACAATACAAAGGTGACCACCTTGTTTAAGAGAAAATCCCATTAAAAACCAGTAGCGAATACAGACAGGGTCTGTTATAACGTGAACTCTAGTTGCTCTATCCCTAATTCAAAGCTGCGTCGATGGAACAACGTTGCACCAAACGTCTTTAGTGCATCACGATGCTCCTGCGTAGGGTACCCTTTGTTCTTTTTCCAGTTAAACTCCGGGTGTTGGTCATGCAGTGTATACATGATCTCATCGCGGTGGCACTTGGCCAAAACACTGGCCGCAGCAATGGAACGGTACTTCCCATCACCTTTAATGATGCAATGATGCCGTATGCCTGGGTAAGGCCTGAACATATGTCCGTCGATTAGCAGTTCGTCAGGCTGCAACGCCAGTTGATCAACGCAACGGTGCATGGCTGTGAAGGATGCTTGCAGGATATTGATTTTATCGATCTCGGCAGGCGATACAGCTACTACAGCCCAAGCTAAAGCCTTGCGTTCGATGATCGGCCGCAGTTCATTGCGCTTGCGTTCTGTCAGTTTCTTGGAGTCATTCAATCCAGGTATGCGGATCCGTGGAGGAAGCACCACTGCCGCCGCCACAACCGGTCCGGCCAAACAACCGCGGCCGGCTTCATCGCACCCAGCCTCGTGTATCCCTTTGGTTTGGTATGCCGCCAGTTTAGCCATTGATGGTTTTCAATATGCTGTTCCAAACGGCTTCAGCAGTGCGATCCCAACTAAATGCTTTTACACGTTCCCGGCCGTTGGCTTTGAGTTTTTCGCGCAAGGCTTGATCTCGGCTGACCGCAACTAATTGCTCGGCGATGGAATTGGTGTCGAATGGGTCGCAATACACGGCGGCATCTTGAGCAACTTCTGGCAAAGCAGTTGCATTGGAGGCAATAACAGGACAGTCGCATTTCATGGCTTCGAGCAGGGGTATCCCGAATCCTTCAAAATAAGAAACGTATACCAAGGCCAATGCGCCAGCGTAAGCATTGCGCAGATCGTGTTGATCCATTCTTCCCGTAAAATGGACCCGGCCTTTGAATTCCATTTTATCCATGGCCTGTTTCATGGCCGCATCCCAGTAAAACGACTCTCCCACGACCAGCAGTTGGATCTCTTCGGTAACGGTTTTACAGGCCTGATCAAATGCGGCCAGCAAGCGGGCAATATTCTTACGCGGCTGCAAGGATCCAACGGAAATGAAATATGGTTTGCCATCACAACAGTGATCCACCTCTGCCAGCGGCTCGAAGACATCGCTCACGCCATTGTACGCCACGTCGATCTTGTCTAAGGGCACGTGATACTGTTC
>CAZPEQ010000253.1:0-4514 GCA_964585605.1 uncultured Weeksellaceae bacterium
CTGGTATCTGCTGCAGTGGAGGATAACCCGGCTCGTATAACACTAACATGGCCCACCTACGCAGGTGCTACGAATTACAATGTTTTTAGAAGAAATGTCGGAGCAACAGGTTGGGGAACAGCTATTGGCACCGTTGGTGGTGGAGGCATTTCTTTCGTAGACAACAATGTAGTCGTAAACGTAGCATATGAGTATAGGGTGCGGCGGTCAGGCGGTGGTACTGGCTATGGTTACCTGCGTACTGGAATCAACGTGCCGGCCACTGATATGCATTACCGCGGTAAGATGGTTCTTTTGGTTGAGGATTCTTTAGGTGCGCAACTAGGTAATGAGATCGCACAACTTGAGTCAGATCTGATCGGTGATGGCTGGTACCCATTGCGTATGGATGTGAATCGTAATCAAACACCTGCAAGTGTTCGCTCACTGGTCGTGAGTGCTTACAATGCCGACCCTGCCAATGTGAAAGCGGTATACATCCTTGGGCATGTACCGGTTCCTTATTCAGGTAATCTTAGGCCTGATGGACACATACAACACCGTGGCGCTTGGGCTTGTGACGGGTATTACGGTGAAATGAATGGAAATTGGACCGACAATTCGGTGAATTCTACTGGGGCGGCCACACCATGGAATCATAATGTGCCCGGTGACGGGAAGTTGGATCAAAGTGATTTTCCTTCTAGCGTTGAACTCATGGTGGGACGCGTGCATTTAGGGCAGCTACCTGCTTTTGGCCAAACCGATGTGCAGCTGACCCAACAGTACTTGAATAAAGCACATGCCTATAAGATGCGTTGGTGGGAGCCCCCTAGTTCTGCTGCTGTGTACGATAACTTGAGTTGGTTGAATAACCCCTTGGCGAGTTCTGGCATTCAGTCTGCAGCAGCTTGGGTGGGAGCGGCAAACGTTACCCAGATCAATGTAGGTGCTGAATTGTGGAGTGATTATAGCGCCAATAAGTACTTGTTCGGTTACCACAGCGGCAGTGGTACGCAAGGGAGCTTCAATAATATGACCACTTTCACTGGGGTTGGTAATGGTGGCAATACCTCTGATCTTGTGAATATTAACTACGGCTCTGCTTTCAATATGAGCTTCGGTAGCTACTTCGGCGATTGGGATAACTACAACAATTACCTGCGTGCATTACTGGCGAAGGGAGATGGTTTGGTCAGTGTATGGTCGGGCATTCCGAGTTGGTTCTTTCATCCCATGGCCATGGGTGAACCCGCTGGTTATTGTGCACGGTTGACGATGAATAATACGAACTCCAACTACAGTTTGCAGAATGGTGGTTGGCAAGGGCAAGGGTATAGCCGTGTACAAGTAGGTTTAATGGGTGATCCTTCCCTGCGCATGCGCATGATTGCACCCCCATCTGGGTTAGTGGCAACGAACAGTTCTTGGTACATCGATCTTTCTTGGACGGCTTCGCCAGATTCAGCCTTGGGCTATTACGTCTACAAGATCAATGACGTAACGGAACAGATCACATTGATCAGTCCACTTGTCACAGGAACTTCCTTTGTAAGTCCAACACTTCAATTTTTTCCTGGAGATCGCTATATGGTTCGGGCAGCTAGTACGCAGGTTACGGCTAGTGGTTCCTTCGAGAATCTATCCCTTGGTACTATCGGTATTGCCAGCGGAACACAGATCGCAGACTGTAACGGAGTGGTTGGGGGAACCCAGATACCAGGCAGTCCGTGTGATGACGGAAATGCTTCCACAGGAGGTGACATGTGGGATAGCGCTTGCCAATGTGTAGGCTTGGCCTTGGATTGTGCGGGTGTACCCGGCGGAGCCTCTTCCCCAGGCACACCATGCGATGATGGAAATTCGAATACCGGAAATGACACATGGACAACAAGCTGTATGTGTGTTGGTGTCGCCATAGATTGTTTTGGCGTAACAGGAGGAAGTGCCTTACCTGGAACCGTGTGCGATGATGGTGATTCGAACACGGGTAATGACATGTGGGATGCCAACTGCGTTTGCCTTGGACAGGTAATAGATTGCACAGGAGTTATTGGTGGGGGAGCCCTTCCAGGAACACCATGCACGGATAGTGACAGTACAACGGTGAATGATGTATGGACCAGCACATGTGATTGCTTAGGTTCTCCGGTAGGTATTGAAGAGCTAGAGGGAAGTTCATTGGAAGTGTTCCCAAATCCGGCTACGGATCGGATCTTAGTTCGTATCGGCAATGAGTTGACGGGCTTGGTATCTATGTATGACCTGCGCGGAAAGCAGGTTATGTCGCTCCCATTTCGAGGTGCGGAGCAATGGATCGATCTGCGATCGCTGAACCCTGGGTCTTACTTGTTGCGTATTACCGACGAAATTGGGACTGTCTCACTGACCCAACCTGTAGTCGTCCTATAATCGTCGTAGCGTTTTGTCACCCTGAACGCTGAGCCTTCGCGATTGTTTTTAACGCGCTTCTTGAACTAGACATGATCGCAGGAGTCACCTCGTGCTTTTTAACTTCTGCAATGATTAAGCTCAACTCTTCCCCTAGTTCTGGGTAAAGTTTCACCATGCGCGCACCAGTCAGTATTGCGAAGACTTTTTCAGCCACGCTGCGCTTAGATTCTAGGGCAACAGCAAACATGACCTCAGTTATTCTACCGTGGAGTTCTTCCGGCAAATCGCATTTCGTGAATACTCTGATCATGCTTCGGTATACACCTTGATGTTCCCCTTCACCTTCGATCACGTCAAGCATTTGTTTCAAATAAGGTTGCGCTAAAAAATGCCTGCGGTCAGAGATATTGGTCAGGACCCATGCTCCTTTTTGGCGCTGCGCCGCTTCCCCTGTAAAGATGTATTGCATCAATTCTGCAAAGCGTTCTTCATCTGTGCCTATCCAACGCCGGATTCGTTCTACATGATACTTGCGCCTGAGTTTACTGAGTTCTACACCAAGATCCATCAGTACAAATATGGGAAGCTTATGTTCAAGATCGGCCTCGTTAGTAAGATAACTAGCAAGAGAAGCAAGACGCACGCGCAAAGGCTACGTACTAGTTTGACTGAATGACCTGCTGAAACTCTTCGTAGAACTTACGTGTTCCTGAAAGGTTTAAATGATCCGGATCCAAGAAGAGACTATCAGGGTAGTTGGCCTCGTCGAAATTGACCACCATCAAACCTTCAGACCTAAGTTCAACTACCTTTTCTTGATAAGCTTCGTCAATAGCTTTAGGTATGACATTACGGTATCCAGTTTGTATTGGCGTGCTTACCAATATCAAGGTTAGTTGCTTGGCTTGGGCAAGGCTGGTTATAGAATCTAAATAACTCAAGCAAACTTTTGATACGACGGCTTCCTGTTCGTCAACCACGAAATGGGTCTGTCGCAATGGTTCTGGATCAATGGTATTGATCCGATCCACATTAGCAAACCCACCCAGAAAATCAAGGTGTTGCTTTTGAGGATACAAGCACTGCTCTTGGACAATTGTTCGCAGTAAACGGGTTTTGCTCATCTCAATCGGTGAGAGCCCAAGCAACTCCCTGTTGAGCGGGGCGTACCTGCGGTACATTTCCATGGCCCACCTATCGTCAATTAATTTACGGTCATTGAACGTGGAGATGTTCTGAGGAGCAAAGCCGAGGATTACCGTATCTGGGTTTAACCGATCCAACAAATACTGGAGTTTGATAAATGTCAAGAACAAAGGCTCCGCCGGTTGCGATATGTTATTGGCCGAATGGAACAACACGGGATCCAACGCTTTTTGTGTATGAGAGTCACCAGCAATAAGAATGGATTCTTGTTCCAAGGGAAGGGTAGTATTGGCAATATTGTACTGATTGATCCCATAATTACATAGGAAATAAATCAGCAAAATTCCTAGGAATGAACAGACCTTGTATAGAAATTGACTCATTTCAAAATTGAAAATAGATGAATTCCTGCTCTTTCCCTGCCGCAACAATAACTAACAATACCAGTCCGTAGTAGAATGCCCAGCGCATGGGTTTGGGCCACCTGAAACCGATCCGACCAATTGCATACTCTTGATCTCTCCCTATCCACTCAATTAGTACGAAACAAACAAGGAATACCACGACATCCTTAGGGCGGATCTCTGGTAGGGTGAATAGGCTTGCTGTAAATAATTGCTTTAGGTAAATAAAGGCTTCTGATACCGAATCAGCGCGGAAAAAGACCCAGGCAAGAACGGTGGCTGCAAAAGTCTTGCCCATGGAAAACAATTCGTACGCCGTTGGCCAGTTACGTCCTTCCGCAACTTTCCCTAAATTTTTTCGATTGCGACCACCTAACAACAGGGGCATAAAATACAGTGCGTTCAAAAGCCCCCAAACGATAAAAGTCCAATTGGCCCCGTGCCATAAACCACTTATCCCGAAGATCAAGAATGTGTTACGTACTGTTTTGCTCATTCCACCTTTACTTCCTCCTAGTGGTATATAGAGGTAGTCCTTGAACCACGAGGAAAGGGAGATATGCCACCTGCGCCAAAACTCCGCAATATCAC
>CAZPEQ010000254.1:0-4506 GCA_964585605.1 uncultured Weeksellaceae bacterium
GTCTGAATGCGCGCATACGACATGTATGGGATCGTGTAGACTATAATCGGTTCTTTGCCCTAGGTGAGGACGGTGCGTTGAACGATACGGACTACGATGGCTTAGATGACGAGGGCGTACCCTTGCATCAAGTGAATTTCAGTGGGTTCAATGTGGACTTGGTTTTCAGCTGGTTCTTTAGACCAGGAAGTGAGTTGAGCATTGGCTACAAGAATCAGATCGGCAACGCGCAGGTGCCATTGGACGACAACCTGTTTGATGCATGGAACACCACGTTCAGGACTCCTCAAACAAACAGCCTTTCCGTGAAGTTGCTCTTCTTCATCGATTACTTAAGCTTGAAAAAGAAGAGAACACCGAACCCCGCAGGCTAAGGCCAAGAACTCTTTTCTTGTTTCGTGGTAAGATGTGTCCTCCTTGCCTATTCTGTACAGTAACGCTTTTACAAACAAACAGAGCGACTGGAAAGCCGCTCTGTTCATTCTTTTTACTGGGCCGAGGCCTACCGCAATTACCTACATCGTACGAATATTGCTTAAGATGGCAGGTTGCCCCGTGTAGCAATTACCGGATGAAGCCCGTGATACGACCCATACAAATTTCAGGGAAAGGCCATCTTGTAAATACTCTTCATCCATGCCGATCGGAAGTAAGAACTGTTTGCCATCTTCCAAAGGCGTTTTAAGCATGATCAGGTAGGGGCAACCATCAGCAGCGTGTGCTGTAGTAACCTTACCAAAAGTGAATTCAACTTGATCCGACCCGAGCGATTCTTCCCCAACGACATCTTCTGTCGTGTTCTCCGCCACCTTTTTGGTATTGTTGCAACCAAGGCCCATGCTAATGAACATGGAGGAGGCGATAAACACGGCTTTCACCGATTGGGTCATCGACTGTATGCGATACGTTGCACCCGCTGGACCTCACTTGACACTACACGTACGAAGTATACTCCATTCGCATATTGTCCCATACCAAAGGAGTGGTTGAATGTTTCCTTGCCGTTACCGATGGAAGTAGACTCCAAAACACGACCGTGCAGATCGATCAATTCCAAATCGGCATTTTCAATTTTCTCCAAACCATTGGCTTGCACTACGATCGCATTATCGAATGCGCTGAGGTTGATCTCGATATTCGAACCTGGTCTGATATCTTCTACCCCTAGTGTTAATGCATCCATGATGCTGAAACTAAAAATACGGGTCCTTCTGACTGGGGTTAAGTACTCTCCGGTGTACCAAAGCGTACTTCCATCAGGGTCGAGCGTCATATGGGCATAATCACCAAAGCGATTCGTGCCATTCTGTGCACCATTACCATCAATAGCAATGGTTTCAAACAAATTCATCGTTCCTGGCGCATCATAAGAAAGACGCCCGGTAAAACGTAATCCCGCACCTTCTCCAGCACCTGCATTGACATAGCTATATGCCATGCCAATGTTCATTTGTTCGTCCATAGCGATACTGCCCATCCAGCGATCACCGTCGTCCGGAGCGTAGGTGCCTTGCTGGAAGATAGACCAGTTGCCATCGTCAGCATCGCGTAGCTCATACCAACGCATTCCTGCATGATTGGTTCCATCTACATCTACCACATGACATAACATCATTGTATTAAACCCATTCCACCGCATGTGCTGTGCACGATACATGAGCACACCAGGAATCGCATCAATACGCTGAGATGTGCCAGGCTGTGAGATATTGTCGAATCCGAATCCGAAATTGGTGTCAAATGGATCGGTTTGGATTACCTGTGAAACGACGACTTGCGTATTACTTGGAGTGACCCAATCTGTGGTCATTTCCCAAACTTTGATTCGGTCTTGAGCTACTCCGGCCCAGCCATCATCTTCTAAGTTGAAAATGTACAAAGGAGTGCCGTTGGGAGGAAGCGGTCCATCTGCATCGGCAGGAAGCGGACTGCGGAAACCAGCGGAGTTCAATGATGGTGCGCTAAGAGCAACAACGGCAGCACTTTGATCTCCAACGAGCATCTTGTCTCGCTCGAATGATACTGCAGTCAGACCTGAGTTAGAGGTCATGTAATAACCATTCCACCAAATCGAAAACTTCAGATAATCAGGGAATTGCGTTAGGAAAAAGGAGTAAGCAAAGTAGCTTCCCGTTGGGTCGCCAGTCTCCGAAATAGCGATCAATACCTCACCTGATCCAATCTGGAATTGGCTAATGAACCAACGATCAGCGTGGCGATCGTACATCACAATAGGATCTCCTGAATTGGTGCTGCCAGGCCACAATGAGCTCAGACTCATGGTATTGCTCATTGGGATGCCTTGCTTGTTATACACGCGGAAAGAGGTGTTAACCGCTTGCACGTAATGATTTGGACCTGCTGCACCTGAAGGGTCAGGAGGAATACCATTGCCCGCTAGACCAAATACATTAACAATGGTTTGAGCCGCCGCACGAGTTCCTGGCGATGTTTGCAATGCCGGGTCAATGCCATCAGGCAATGCATCAGGGTTAACAAACTCATTTCTGCGTCGATTGATAGGGATCTCTCTATCGGGCTCATCTGTCTTGGCCTCGCTCGCAGTTCCCCATTCAGAGAGGGGAGGAGTCTTAAAGAATGATGTAGCTTTTGAATAGGTAATCGTCTGACCTTGGTCATTAACGAACGTTTGCTCGGTCTGAGCGAATGCCAGCGTGCTGCAAAGCACGGCAACAGAGATGGAGTAGAGTTTTTTCATTTTTCTTGACGTAGCTTGCAATATAGTTGTTCCGCGTTTATTGTCCCACTTCAAGGGAAAACAGAATTGGATACCCACGGTCTTTGCAAAAGACCTGATACTTAATTATAGATAGTACTTCGGATCGATTATCGTCAACACAATCAAACCCATTCTCGTTGGGTTCGATTAGAACAAAGTACTCCGGTTCTCCTGGCTTTTTACACTTCAGGTGTATGGCACGTTCGTCATGCTCTATCGCTTCAACAAAGCCAACAAAGACTTTGCTTCTGTCGCTGGGGTCACATGCAACAACGTGCTGAAAAGACCGCGCTTGCCTTGCATAGGAGTCGTAATACGAGTACGTCTCACGCACTTCTCGCGGCCCACAGGCGCATAACAGTAGGAGAGCACTGATCCAGAGTTGAGGCCCATTCATCGCATGGAGATCTTTCGTCCGCCCAATTCAAATTCGTCTTTCAACAACCGATTCATCATGTCCAAAGCGCGCTTGGTACGTGTTTCTTCTCGTTTCGCACTGTTGATCCAGTAGCAAATGTTTCTTCGCGTACTATTGTTGAGCTTGGTCTCAAAACGTTCTTTTACTAAGGGCTCTAGTTCGAAAACAACCTTCAACTCCTCTGGCATATCCAGTTTCAAGGGTTCCGGATTCAACCAGATTTCCGCATCAATGATATCGCCCAGCCTGACCTTCAATTGACGACGGAGATCCGAGCCGAAAATGATATGATGATCTCCGTTACCTGTTGGTATCAAAGCTCGCTCGGCGGATACGCCGTTGTATTTGCCCAGGACGCGTACTTGCCCTTTCGTTCCAAATTCTTGCTCAACGTTAAAGGGTACAGGTATGCAGTGATACTTCATGCCTTTCTCCTGCCTCTGCATAGCGGCTTGAAATGTGTATTTCTTTGGCTTAGCCACCTGACTTCTTCGCACGAATATCGTTGTCCTGCAGAATTTGCACGACCCGATCACGGTGATCTCCTTGTATCAAAACAACCCCGTCTTTCACATTACCTCCTACGCCACATTTGTTCTTTATCTCCTTGCCCAGGATCTTTAGCGCTTCTGCCGACCCAACATAGCCTGTGATCCGTGTCACCAACTTGTTGCCTTTCACGCGGTCAAGGTGAATACGGAGGTCTTGAGAGCTATTCGGCAGGGTTTCTTCCATGCCGTCCGCTGTTGTTTTTACCGATCCTCCGGTGCTGTAAACAAGTCCTCCTTT
Organism: uncultured Weeksellaceae bacterium; assembly: GCA_964585605.1. Classification (GTDB taxonomy): domain Bacteria; phylum Bacteroidota; class Bacteroidia; order Flavobacteriales_F; family PHOS-HE28; genus CAZPEQ01. The sequence goes on from CAZPEQ010000254.1 coordinate 3,948, forward strand.
CTGCTTCTTGCTCATTTGAGCTAGCCAAGTTAATCAGAGAGGGCTTGTAGAACCTAATTTCGCAACCGTGCGCTGGCCTTGGTTCATACTCTTGTTTCTAGCGATCGTTAGTTGCGCTGTGGCCGAGATGTTCATTGGTTCTGTGGCGCTTAGCGGTGATGATATTTACGCGGCACTGGTTGGCCAGGGTACGAATTGGGAGGCGCGTATGATCGTTCTACAAATCAGGTTGCCACGCGCGTTGATGGCCATACTTAGTGGAGCTGCTCTTTCTTCATGTGGGTTGATGATGCAGACCTTGTTTCGGAATCCCCTGGCGGGCCCATCTGTATTGGGCATTACATCTGGCAGCAGTTTGGCCGTTGCATTTACTGTTATGGTTGGGGGGGCGGCCTTAGGTGGTTTCGGTGTGGTGTTCTTGGCCTTTGCAGGAGCCATGGGTGTGCTGATGCTTATTCTACTGGCGGATAGGCGCACGGGTAATGCAGTCACCCTGCTGATCGTAGGTCTTATGTTGGGTTACCTGTGTTCTTCGCTGGTCAGTATTATTCAACTGCAT
>CAZPEQ010000255.1:0-4505 GCA_964585605.1 uncultured Weeksellaceae bacterium
ATCCGCGCAGCCGCTAAGAACCACAAGGATGTGGTTATCGTTCCATCTAAATCGGCCTATCCCGATCTCTTGAAACTGCTTCAGAACGACGGACATTCCACCTTGGAAGAACGCCGAAGTTTAGCGAGCAAGGCCTTCGCCGTGAGCTCACATTACGATAGTGCCATTTACGCTTGGATGAGCCCCCAGGATGCGGAACTGCGTGTAAGTGCAGGCCCTGCAACACCGCTTCGTTATGGGGAGAACCCACATCAACAAGCTGCGTTTTATGGCGACTTAGATGCCCTGTTCAGCAAATTGCACGGTAAGGACCTCAGCTATAATAACCTACTTGACCTCGAAGCTGCATTAGATCTTTTAGACGACCTGAGTACCGAAGGCCAAAACACTTTTGTGGTGTTGAAGCACAATAATGCTTGCGGTGCGGCCATTCGGCCAAGCTTGCTGGCTGCGTGGAACGACGCGTTGAGTGGAGACCCCGTTTCCGCATTCGGAGGCATTTTAGCAACCGATCGTGTCATTGATAAAGCCACAGCTGAAGCGATGAACGCCATTTTCTTTGAGCTTGTCATAGCTCCGGGTTACGATGCCGACGCGCTGGAGGTGCTCAAACAAAAGAAGAACCGCATGATATTGAGTCGCAAGGAACAACAGCGACCAGCCAAGCGGATCCGGACGAATTTGAACGGCTTTCTTGTTCAAGACAATGACCTCCGCGTTGACCGGAAAGAAGATATGGAAGTACGCACGAAGGCGCAACCTACTCCTGCCGAAAGGGATGACCTTGAATTTGCGAGCATCTTGGTCAAACACACCAAAAGCAATGCGATCGTACTCGCTAAGGATAATAGACTTGTGGCATCAGGAACCGGACAAACAAGTCGCGTAGATGCCCTGGATCAAGCGATCGCGAAGGCCAAGAAATTCGAGAATGTTTTAGATGGTGCAGTAATGGCCAGTGACGCATTCTTTCCTTTCCCCGATTGTGTAACCATTGCTGGGGAAAATGGTATAAAAGCAGTGGTACAACCAGGTGGTTCCGTGCGTGACCAAGAAAGCATTGACCAGTGTGATGCATCAGGCATGAGCATGGTATTCACCGGACATAGACACTTCAAACATTGAACGAACATGGGCTGGCTGAATTTTTTCACGCAAGAGATCGCTATTGACCTAGGTACAGCAAACACCTTGATCATCCATAAGGATAAGGTGGTGGTTGATGAGCCAAGTATCGTAGCTATGGACCGTGCAACGAACAAGGTGATCGCCATTGGTCGCCAGGCACAACAAATGCATGGGAAGACCCATGAAAACATTAAAACCGTTCGACCGCTTCGTGACGGCGTGATCGCCGATTTCAAGGCAGCGGAGGAGATGATCAAGGGCATGATTCGCATGATCAAACCAGGCGGCCCCTTTGGTGGTGGTAACTGGCGCATGGTGATATGCATTCCCTCGGGTATCACCGAAGTGGAAAAACGTGCGGTAAGCGACTCGGCAGAGCATGCTGGCGCGAAAGAAGTGTACCTGATCCATGAACCCATGGCAGCAGCGATCGGTATTGGTATCGATGTGGAAGAGCCCATGGGTAATATGATCATCGATATTGGAGGAGGTACCTCTGAGATCGCTGTGATCGCCCTTGGCGGTATCGTTTGTGATACCAACATCCGAATAGCTGGAGATGAATTCACCAGTGACATTGAAGAATATATGCGCCGACAGCATAACATCCTTGTTGGTGAGCGCACCGCGGAACAGATCAAGATCGAAGTAGGTTCCGCACTACAAGAACTGGATGACCCGCCCGCTGATTTTGCGGTTCGAGGACGCGACCTGATGACCGGTATTCCAAAGGAGATCGTCGTTACCTATCAAGAGATCTCGCAAGCGCTGGATAAGTCGATCAGTAAGATCGAGGAAGCCATCCTGAATGCCTTGGAAACCACGCCTCCTGAACTCTCAGCCGACATTTACAAGACTGGCATATACATGGCAGGAGGAGGAGCGTTGTTGCGCGGGTTGGACAAACGCATAAGTATCAAAACCAAACTGCCCGTACATGTGGCCGAAGATCCGCTACGCGCAGTGGCTCGCGGTACAGGCATCGCGTTAAAGAATATCGATCGCTATCAGTTCCTAATGCGTGAGTAAGATCGGACTTGACCTTGCCCCTCATGAATCGACCTGCCAAGCGATCATCGAAACGTTAATGTGGCGATGAGGAACTTGTTCAACTTCATATACGGCCAGCGAAACACAATATTGTTCCTGTTGCTGCTACTTGCTAGTTTCTTCCTCTTGTTCAACAAGAACAACCACCATCGTGCTTGGTACATAAGTACATCGAACCAACTAGCAGGTGATGCCCTCACCTTCAGAAGTGATGTGCGCAACTACATGGATCTGAAGCAAGAAAACGATAAGTTGCGGGCAGAGAATGGCGATGCACGGGGTAGGCACAAGAGCGCATACTCGCCAGTGGAAAGTAAGATCGTTCGCATTCAAGACTCTATCTACCGGCAGGTATACCGATATGCTGACGCCCGGGTGGTGAACAGCACGTTCAGCAAGCAACAGAATTTCTTGACCCTAAATGCAGGAAGTAAGAAAGGAATAGTTGCAGATATGGGGGTACTTGGCCATAGCGGCGTGATCGGCATCGTGAAACAGAGCAGTGAGCAGTACGCCGTTGCCATGAGCGTGTTGAACACCCAGCTCCAGTTCAGTGTTGAAATAGAACGCACAGGCCACTTCGGACTTTACAGTTGGAATACGAACGACCCCACTACCGCTTCGGTAATTGATGTGGCCAAGCACGCCCCAGTGCAAAAGGGTGATCAGGTCATTACGCGCGGCTCAGGCGGCATTTTCCCTCGAGGAATCGTGATCGGCGAAGTGGTTGATGTCATCTCTGAACCAGGTGCGAATTACCTCGATATCAAAATGAGTTTAACGCAGGACATGACGCGTACAGCACATGCTTACATTGTTATGGACCTGCATAAGATGGAGCGCGACTCTCTGGAGAATTTAGTCATACCATGATAAGCATTGTCATAGCGAATGGTATCCGGTTCCTAGCCCTGATGGTGATCCAGGTTTTTCTATTGGATCATTTGGATCTCTATGACGGCATGGTCGTGCCCTACTTATACATCCTGTTCCTGTTCATGCTGCCGTTCGACATTGAGCATTCGTTCTTGATGGTGATCGGTTTCATTACGGGTCTCATTATGGATATTTTCAGCAATACGCCAGGTATGCACGCAAGTGCCTGTGTGCTGATCTGTTTCATACGGCCTTACTTTCTCCAATGGATATCGCCACGGGAAGGATATGAATTCGGTCTCATTCCGCGTATCCAGCATATGGGTGTGCCGTGGTTCATTACTTATATAGGCGTGCTCATTCTTGTGCACCATACCTGGCTGTTCTTTGTGGAAGTATACATGCTCGATCGCTTCTTGGAAACCTTCGCCCGAGTGCTCTTTAGCGGTATTTTCACGGCAGCACTTTGTATTCTAGCACAATTTCTATCCTTCTCCCCACGTAGAACTTAAACATGCAGTACGGTGACCGCAAATATGTATTGATCGGGGCGGTGATATTTATCTGCGTGGTATTCATTATTCGTTTGTTCTACATTCAAGTCGTAGATGAAGAATGGAAGGTGGAAGCCGCGGATATTTCGCAACGCCGCGTAACGATATTCCCTTCTAGGGGATTGGTCTACGATCGCACAGGTAACCTGTTGGTCGCCAATACCACCGTATACGACCTAATGGTGCGGCCTCGTGATGTAGAACCCTTTGATACGGTTGCATTCAGCAGGATCATTGGTGTACCTACCGATGAGCTGGTCAAGCGTTTGACCAAGGCTAGAAAATACTCCAGCTACAAATCCAGTCTGATCGAAAAACAAATACCAGCTGATCAATTTGATGAGATGGCGGTACACATGCACAAGTTCAAGGGCTTTTACGGCCAGCCCAGAACCTTGCGTACTTACCCGCAACGTGCTGGTGGGCACATGTTAGGCTATATCGGCGAGGTTGGCCCAAAGACGATCAAGAAGAACCCGTACTACCGTTCGGGTGACATGATCGGTATTGCCGGATTAGAAAGAAGCTATGAAGAACAGCTACGGGGTAAGCGTGGTGTCAAGTACGTTGTGGTAGATGTGCACAACACGGTCAAAGGCGATCACAAGGGCGGTGCTTTTGATACAAGTGCAGTAGATGGCCTCAACCTCTATACCACCTTGAACGCTGAATTGCAGACTTACGGCGAACAGCTCATGCAAGGTAAGCGCGGCAGTGTGGTTGCTATTGATCCCCGAACCGGAGGTATACTGGCCATGATAAGCGCCCCTTCGTACAACCCGGAACTGCTTGTTGGTCGAGTACGTGGTAAGAATTACCGCGCACTGGAGAACGACCCCAAGAAACCTCTTTTTGACCGTGCTCTGCAAGCGCAATACCCGCCTGGTTCGATATACA
>CAZPEQ010000256.1:0-4494 GCA_964585605.1 uncultured Weeksellaceae bacterium
ACCCAGAAATACACGACCAAACCCATGATATCGTTCATGGTGGTAATGAAAGGCCCGGTCGCCAACGCAGGATCCACCTTGAAACGATCGAGCACCAAAGGTGTTACGGTACCGAATATTGCGGCGAATATGATCACAGAGAAAAGGGCAACACTTACGGTGTAACTAAGCGCACCTGTGCTGCCGAACACATAATTGAAAAATAGGATGAGCCCTGCGCATACCGAAGCGTTCAACAAACCAACTAAAAGTTCTTTGCCAAGTCGGCTAAGTATAGCGTGCGTCTTGATGGTTCTGTTCGCTAAGCCCTGGACGATAATGGCACTGGACTGCACACCTACGTTGCCACCCATAGCAGCGATCAAAGGAATGAAGAACGCTAGGCGCGGGTCGATCTTGAGTTGATCTTCGTAAAGCGCGATCACCTGAGCGACTAACACACCACCGATCAATCCAATGACAAGCCAAGGCAACCGGGCACGGGTCAATTTCCAAACGCTATCGTCACTCTCTACGGCTTCACTGATACCTGATGCCATCTGGTAATCCTTCTCGGCCTCTTCTTCCATGATGTCCATTGCGTCATCGAATGTCACCCGGCCTAAAAGTGTACCGTCTTCACCAACAACAGGTAAGGCTACCAAGTCGTATTTCTTCATACGCTCAATAGCCTCTTCCTCGTCGGCATTAGCACCGATCGTATACACGTCAGTTGTTGCTAAATCTCCAATATTCGTGCGAATCGACTCCGCGTTGAACAGCAGGCTCTTTAGGGAAAGCCAGCCGGTTAATTTTTCTTGTTTGTCTACAACATAGATCGTATAAATATCAGCTACCTCTTCGCTTTGCTTGCGCATTTCAATGATCGCTCGGCGCACATTCCAATCGGCTTCTACGGTGATCATTTCCTTGGCCATAATGGCCCCAACGGTGCCCTCAGGATAACCGAGTAGTTCTTCGATCTCCTCCGCATCCTCATCCTCAATAAGGTCGAGTACTTCTTTCGCTGTTTCCTCATCCAATTCGCTGATCACGTCTGCTGCGTCATCGGAATCGATATTGTCGATCACCTGTTCGGCGATCTCTTTCGACGAAAGGTTGTGTAGGATCTTTTCCCTGAGATTCTCATCCAACTCCAGCAGCACATCTGCACTGAAATCGTGTTCAAGTGATCGATAAATGGTAGAAGCGGTCCGAAGGTCTACTTGATCCAGGATCTCCGCTACGTCAGCAGCATGTACATCGCTTAGAAGCTCGAGCAGCTCTTTTTGCTCACCGCGTTGTACCGTGTCCTTGATCCTGGTAAGGATCTCTTTTGTGAGCTCGAACGACATTTAAACGGGTCTTCCATTTGAGGTTCATGCAGTCGTTTGGTGCTGGTTATCAAACGTATTGCAGAAGAACGCCGCGAATTTAGTGATTGGAGTGGTGTGAATGATATGAATAGGGCAAATGGTTCCCCGTCTCAAAAGGCTCATAGACCCGTGGGCCAAGAACCTCTAGCGCACAAGGCCGATCATTCGATCACCAAGCGTTTTGTACTCCGTGCATTTCCACCGTATTCAAGCATGACGAGGTATACGCCTTGACTAAGCTCTTTTTCCAGTGGAATCCAAGTGTGTTTGTTACCCAAGCTCAAAGGTGCCCGCATGCTAAGCATTTTCTGACCCAACAGATCATAGATCACGATGTGCCCATCAATTTCATCCGCTTGATCACGCCCTTGGATATCTACGTGCAGGTTAAAACCTGAACCATCATTTGGGTTCGGGTATAGATCGAGTGCAATATGACGATCGGCAATGGAACGCTGTCCTAATTGGGCTGAAGGCACCTCCCAACTAACACAAAGTTTGGGTGCAGCGTTAGGGTCTTGATCGCTGGAATACGCTTGTCGTCCTCCGGTACCACCTATAATGAAGCACATCGCGTTTCCATTGTTCCAACCTTGCCGATCCACTACCTCTTGGATCATGGAGGAAAGGTTGGGAGAGGTCTGACTGCCGCCGGCATTATTCATGACCAACCAATCAGCAGGATTCCATCCGATGATGGCATTGGTTGTTGGCCGAGATGAAATATCGTTGGGGCCCCAGCCCAATGGTGCCGCATGGTCACTCGCTTCTGCCGTTATACCTATCTGGCAGGGGTTGTAGTTGACCGTATCAAATACCGTAAAGAGAATGTTTGCGTCCGTTATTATCGCACCTCTTGGAATGTTCATGTTTGTATAGCGCAGCCCGATGGTTTGGTTGCCTCTCCAGTTCCAAGGCAGCTCACTGTCGAAGACCAAGTCGAGTGCTCCCGCAGATGAATAGATGCCACCGTTCGAAGCTTCCTCTCGATCGTCGTCGCCAGATGGGTCAAGCGTAAAACATTCGGAATTATTTGTTCCTTGACATGCGTTGTTACCGTTACATACGCCACAATCATCAAGAACGGCGGATCCACCGGGTATGCCTAAACAATCAGGCGGCAAGGACGTCGTGGTGGTGGAGTAGGTGATACATAGTTTCGCCGCTTTGCCCGGGTCCTGATCATGGGAGTACGCTTGCCTACCGCCGGATCCACTGATCACAAAGACCATATTGCGATTTATTTGCCACGAATTATCGTCTACCAGTTCTTGTATTACGGACTTGAGATCTGGGCTGCGCTGTGCATTACCTGATTCGTTCACAATATTCCAATTGCTAGGACTCCATTGGACCTGAGCATTGGTTAAGAGACGTGAAGAAAGATCATTCACCTGGTACCCGAAAGGGGAGGGTTCAGCACTGGCCTCTGCGGCAATGTTCAGCTGGATCGGGTTGTAGTTCTCTGTTCCCTGCGCGGTAAATTGGATGTACGCACTTTGAATGGAGGCTCCTTGTGGAATGCCCACCTGTTCAAAATAAAGACCACCGAGTTGATCTCCTCGCCAGTTCCAAGGAAGCTCACTATCGTAGACAAGATCGAATGCACCCGCATTCGCGTACATGCCACCATTCATTGCTTCTTCTGCGTCGGGGTCAGCAGAGGTGCCTAGGTTCACACAGACCTGCATGTCACCGTTGTTCTGAACAGGTGTTCCTGAACAAGAACAATCAGAAGCGTAAATGTCATTCTGTGTGTTGGGGTCGCCATCATCACAAGGTGTTCCCGGCAAGGCATTGCCACCAGCTGTGCCAGCGCAATCATCTGGTTGTACTGCTCCGCCTCCTTGGTATGTTACGCAAAGGACTGCAGCTTTCGACGGATCGTCGTTCCAGGACCAGGCTTGCCTACCACCAGTACCCGTTATGACCACGGTGATCGCATTGCCATCGTTCCACCCACCTCTGTTAACGATCTCTTGTAATACGGCCGATAGGTTGGGGGTGCGTTGTGCGTTAGATGCCTCGTCGATCGTTGTCCATCCAGGAGGGGCCCAAAGCACCGAATTCTGAGTCAACCCGCGTGCACTGATGTCATTCACGTTGAAGCTGATCTCGGGCGAATTGTCAATCGCTTCCGCCGCAATGTTCAATTCACATGGGCCATAAGCAGTGGTACCATTTGCGGTGAATTGAATATGTGCGCTTACCAGGAGTGCTCCAGACGGAATGTTCACGCTATTAAAATGAAGTCCCACGCGTTGATCGCCGCGCCAATTCCAAGGCAATTCACTGTCGAATACCAAGTCAAGACTTCCGGCATTCATATAGATGCCTCCGTTGTCTGCTTCTTCAACATCAGGGTCACCACTGCCTCCTAAGGTGAAACAGCTACTAGTAACACCTGTTACCGTTCCCAAACAAGAGCAGTTGCTATCGTAGATATCATTCCCTGTTGAGGGGTCGCCGTCATTGCACGGTGCGCCTGGAATGGATACCCCACCAAGTACCCCAGCACAATCAACGACAGGTGTTCCTGACGCTGTGGCAACAGCACCAATGGAAAGATCCTCATAGCTGCCGCTTGCGGTTGTTCTGATCTGCGATGCGCGAACCAAGAAACGTTGTCCAGGAACAAACGCTACGTTCTGGGCAGTGTACGAGTTGCCGCTCACGAGTGGGCTTATCAACTCGACCTGACCATTAGAATCATTCACCCGGTAGAGGTAATAGCCCTGTACATTCTCGGGGGAAGGCGCCCAGGTGAAGCTCATGTTATACCCGCTACTAATAGCTGTTAGGTTAGTGGCGGGTGCTACCATGCGCATGCGTAAGGTTGGATCTCCCATGAGTGCAAGATGAACACGACTCATTGTCTGACCCTGCCAACCACCATTTTGCCGTGTGTAATTCGAATTGGTGTTGTTCATCGAGGCGCGAACAGATGTGCCAATGGGTTCTCCCATGCCCATTTGATGGAAATAGAAATTCGGTTGGCCTGACCAAACACTAGTAAGTCCATCTCCCTTGGCAAGCAACGCGCGTAAGTAATTGTTGTAGTTATCCCAATCGCCGAAGTAGCTACCGAAGCTCATGTTGAACACAGATCCGTTGCCATGGGCGGCTACGTCATAGGTAG
>CAZPEQ010000257.1:0-4480 GCA_964585605.1 uncultured Weeksellaceae bacterium
TCTCCCCAGACCCACGGTTCTTCACTAGCGGTCTCAATGTCTCGGCAAGTGGCTCTGCAGGCCAGAGTGTTCACTTTTCCTACACCGGCAAAGCACCCGACCAAACCTTTCCGATGTTCCTTGGACCTGTCTACATAAACTCGAGCCGCTCATTCATGGCTCGTGCCTTTGGAGATTCGCTATTACCCTCAGAAGTGGTCAGGGCCTCGTACATCGTACCTCCTGCAGATTCGCAATTGCCCGTGTTTGCCCTGCAGGTGGATCCGGACAGTATGTTCGACCCGATCCTGGGCATGCATCAACCCGGACCTAACGCCAGCCCTGACTTTCCATTCTGGGGTGCCAATTTCTGGGAAGAACGTGAACTTGCCGTGCAGGTAGACTACTTCACCAGCTCTGGGGCCAATACGATCAGCCAACAGGCGGGTATACAGATACACGGAGGAAGGGCATCCAGAACGCATGCTCAAAAGCCCTTGCGGTTAACGGCTCGCAGTCGTTTCGGAGACAAAGACTTTGACGAAACGTTTTTTACGGAACGACCAGATGTGGATGAGTTCAAACGCGTGGTGCTGCGTAACAGCGGCTCGGACTTCTGTCAGACCAACATACGCGATGGTATTTGGCACCAATTGGCCTTGCACAATGATCTGAATGTAGACGTGTTCGCCTTTCAACCTGCACTGGTCTACATCAACAGCCAGTATTGGGGTATTCTCAATATACGGGAACGTATTGATGATGATCACCTAGAAACCGTTTATGGTGCCGATAAAGATTCCGTACTCATACTAGAGGAAGAGAACTGGATTATTCAAGGAGACTCCATGTCATTCTTCAACTTAGAGCAATTCGTCTACAGTGAAGATCTATCCGATCCGGTTAATTGGCAACATATAGCTGATCAACTGGATATTCCCAGTATGATCGACTACTTCGCTTTGGAAATGATGGCAGGAAACCCGGATTGGCCATCAAACAATCTGAAATACTGGAAACCGTCCGAAACGCAGGGCAAATGGAGGTACTGTTTCTTCGACTTGGATGCGACCTTAAGTGCTTTTGGATGGCACCCACTAGGAGTCGACCCGTTTGATTACCTGTTCAATGTCAAATCAGGCTGGAAGCATACGGAACTGTTCCGGAAACTACACGACAACAGTGAGTTTCAACGTAATTTCATCAACCGATTCGCCGATTTGATCAATACCTCGTTCTCTACAGATACCATGTTGAATGAATTGGATCTGATCATCGATGAACTGGGTCAAGACATTGATCAGCATTGGGGCCACTGGTGCTGGGATCCAGACGCATGGAATGTGATGTCGACTGACGTGCTTCCTGAGTTCATGATAGAACGCCCACAGATCGTGCGTGATCATATAGAGAACTGGTATGATTTAGATGAACAACATCGAATCAAATTCGAGGTTTTCCCTCCTGGAGCAGGAACCATTCAGGTGAACACAATACAGCCGCCACTACCCTTCCGAGGCACCTATTTTGAAGGCAATCCAATTGATATTACTGTGATACCTGCGCCAGGCCAGGTTTTCGAGCGGTGGCAATATGGCGATGAGCAAGAAACAGCGCTTTCCTGGCAATGGAATCCCGATGGCAGTAAGATCATAACTGCATTTTTCGAAAGCGAGCTCGGTGTATTCAATGTTTTTCCGAACCCAGCCAATGATCAAGTGTTCGTTTCAATTGATTCGCCGCGGGCAACCGATGGTAACCTTCAATTGGTTGATGCTTCAGGAAGGATCATGGCCGAATCTGACCGTGCAATGCAGGAAGGTCTCAACAAGTTTGAGTTCAATACCTCCTCTTTTTCTGGCGGTGTTTACTACGTCAGATACACCGATGAATTAACAACACGGTCTTCAAGAATTGTGATTCAGTAAGATCTGAGCGAGGTCAGGGGTGAATAGTTTGCGGCTTTACGGCTCACAAACCCACTCACAATGAATAAGCTCGCGGGCATGCTAGCGCTTAATTGTGCATGCATACTTACTCTAAACGCGCAAACAACAAGCTCCCAACAAGCAAGAAGTGTTTGCCTTCCTCCCCTTGTATCTGATACTTCGTACTGCGCGCCAAATACGTACACACTACAGGCTTTGTCTGATAACGTAGTGCAATGGTATGGTCAAGCAACCGGAGGCACCGTGCTTCATACCGGGCCTTCCTTCAGCACTTCGATACACTCCAGCACAACTTTCTACGCTGAGGCACTTTGTTTGGACAGCAGCGTGGTGCTACCTCCTCATCAATCTTCCTTTCCGTCGTTGACCCGAGGCTATTGGTTCACCGCCCCTACAGATATCCTGATCACCGGCTTGCTTATACCCACTGATGGCAGCATGGACGATCAAAGTGTTGAAGTGATCCGTTTTAACAGCGGCCCACCAAATTGGCCCAACGTCACGAATGACTTCATCTCCTTATTCTATCAAACCAGTGTACCTGGAACGTCGAAAATAAATACCAATATCGTGGTCTCTCAAGGTGACGTCATTGGCATACTTGGGTCACGCGATGGGGTAAATTCATACACTGCTAGTGGACCTGTAAATGTCCCAATAGCTGGTCTCAGTGTTGATCTCTCTCGAATGGGGTTCCAAGACAACTTGGCATCGACCCAAGCTTATGACGTATGGACCGAACCTACACAGCCTATAGGCCGTGTGCAAATGTTCATCGGTATTGCAGTGGACACCTCCGCACGCGTAGCCATGACCGTTGACATTCTGAATTCACCTGATTCGGTCCAAGTAGGAACTGCTTGTTTTGGGGACTCGGTATTCGCATGGGGTGATTACTACACCCAAGACACCGTACTATTTCAGATTTTCACCAATTCAGTTGGCTGTGACTCCATCCTGTATTTTGACGTGCAGGTCGATGATGAATTAGACCCAGGCATTTCCTACACGATCGATCAAGATGCCTTGTTCATCGACTCCCCTGTCGGGAACGTGAATTACCAATGGATCGACTGCAACGGAAACTTGCCTATACCAGGAGAGAACTCAACATTCTTCTTCCCTACGCAAAACGGCAGTTACGCCCTTTTGGTGATTGGAGCAGATAGCTGCACGGCAATGAGCCCCTGCTTTCCATTCACCTCAGTTGGAATTGATGAGCTTTCGCCACTGAGTCAAGCTATCATCACCCCTAACCCGAGCGACGGTCTGATCTCCATCAACTTAGGCGCTAGATACCAAAACGTTGTTGTTCAAGTATTTGACGCACTTGGAAGATCAGTGCTTAACAAACGTTACCAAGGGTATCGAGATCTATTGGAACTTCAATTACCAGATGAGACTGGCGTGTATACACTAAGCTTAAGCGCTGAGTCGCATACCGCTATTCACAGAGTTATTAAGAACTGACCAATTGCCCCATTTCAGGTAAGGTACTGCTAATCAGATAGACCTTGAATGCAGGTCTCCTGCGTTTATGCCCAATTGTTCATAACCCAGAATTTCTAGGTTAAGAACCCACCGAAGCGCGTAAATACGACGCGGCTACTTTCGCAGCCCTTCAAAATGGATCAAATAGACTTGACACACATCGAGCTGCAAGAGCTCGTAACGCACCACGTGGGAAGCAAGTACCACGAAGAATCAGTTGAACTGATGTCAGCACACACCGAGGTTGCTGATCGTGCCAAAGGAAACCTCTATACATACCTGATCAAACCCTTCGAGGATGTGTATGAGTTCTTCCATTTCGCCCATGTGGACGACCTGCGTATGAACTTGGTTTACCAGCAGTGCGCCCATCTTTTCAACGATGAGGCGGACTTGATCCTGTCTTCACAGAAAATTGCGGATCACCTATTCGAAGAGAGTGAGCACCCCAACATCAAAGCAGGGCAATTGACCGTTGTGCGCATGTTCGGGGCTAAACACGGTGAAGAAGTAGTGGATGCGATCGGTATATTCAAAACGGAAAGCCGTTCAACCTACCTCACGCTTGATAAGCAGCAGGATAATTACAAGTTCGATAACTCATTGGGCATTGACCTGAAAGGGTTGGATAAGGGTTGCATTGTTCTAAACCATAAGGCGGACAAGGGGTTTAAGGTCATGTTGATGGATAAGAGCACCAAGCAAGGTTTGGCGCACTTCTGGCGAGATCATTTCTTATCGGTCACCCCATCTAAGAATGACTTCAACCAAACATCGACGTTTATGAATTTGGCAAAGAGCTACTTGGACGATCAGATCGATAAAGACTTTCTCCTACCCAAAACAGATAAGATCGACCTGATGAATCGATCATTGGAGTATTTTAAAGAGAATGACGAGTTCAGTCGAGATCAATTCGAGGAAGAAGTATTCGGCCAGAAAGAATTGATCAATTCTTTTCGGGAATACGACAAAGGGTACCGAGATGATATGGGCATTGACATGAATGACAGTTTTCCTATTTCAGTTCCCGCTGTGCGCCGCAATTCAAGCGTCTTCCG
>CAZPEQ010000258.1:0-4480 GCA_964585605.1 uncultured Weeksellaceae bacterium
ACTTCTTCACCAGGCGCTATGGCTGGTGACATATTTAGCAAAGTCCTATTCGGTCTTATTTTCATTACGTTTGTCCTCTATCAATTCAGACAAACCATATCAGATTTTAGGCAAATTAAACCTAGAAAAGATAAATTGAGATTGGTTTCAGTTATATGGTCATTGCTATTCTTTCCAATATCACTATTGAGCCTTTTTAATGTAATTCAGGAAATCGACAGCACCAGTATGGCTAGTTATTTGATGGAATTTTACACGATTTCGACCTTAGTAGGCGTAACGGCAGGAATAATTATCCTAATTAAAGACATCCAAATTCGAAGACAACTAAGAAAAACCAAAACCGCTCTACGACAAAATGTATAGCATACGGCCGCTTAAATCCTGCACACTACCGTCTGGAGAAAGATCAGCTTTTGCCGAGTCACATGCAATACACTGGTTACGTTGACACCAATTGAAATGAGCCGATTCTTTTTTACATACTGTCTTGTTTTTTTGCTTTCGGCAAGTTGCTCGTCTCAAAATATATTAGAACTTGAAGAACAAATTAACTTCATAGATCAAAGTATTTTTTCATGCGACAAGGACTTTGTTCTCTATCAACTTGTATCTACTAAAGATTCAACTTTTAGTTACGAAGAGTTTCATTACGACATAAAATTCACCTTCTTGGATATTGATGAAGCAAAAGCGAAAAGGACTTTGAACACTGAGTTAGATTCTGAAATATTCCAGTGCGAATTTAGAGTGTTCTTCGTTTCAGATTTTATGAATCCAAAGAAGAGTGTGGATGGTGATATTGAAATTATTCATTGGAGCAACGATGAAATAACACTTAGAATGAACCTGATTGCTCGTGAGCATCACAAAAAGAAAAGCTATGAATTCACCGGAACACGGACCTTTTATAGAAAAGAAGGATGGTAGACGTGAATTATAATAGCTGGTGTCAACACTGCGCAAATGCATTAAAACGCAATTTACACTTAACGTTACAAATAAAACCAACAGCAAGAACCCTCAACTAGCTACAACCATTTCAATGGGAATTTTCAATTTATTTGGACAGGGTAAAAAGACAGTATTCAAATTCACGGACCCTGAAAGCAAGGCGTGCTTTACGTGCGATCACGTTCTGAACAGAGATAGGCCAATCCTCTATGCCGCGCATGACCAAGAAGGAGATTGGCAGTTCTTATGCGGGCACGAAGACCACACAGACGGCAACGCCAAAGTCATTTCTTTAAAACAGGCAACAGAACTTGACCCAACAGTTAACGACCTGTATGACATGCCGTTGAACGTGGGCGCGGAAAGAAAATCAGTACAGGATAAATGGCAACCGTTCCGAATGTCGACTGAATGAAAAGGACAAAACATACACTTACAGTTATCACCAATTGAGATTAAATGGATTACGCTAGCAAATCACACGGTCTACAAGTACCAAGGCCGTGCCCTTTCGTTCCCACAAACAGGAATAGGAACGAACACGGTTTCTATTGCAAGTCCTGCGCTAAAACCGTTGTTGACTTAAGAGGGGGAACCGCTTTAGAATTAGCAAACGCGGTGAATGAAAAGGCTTGTGGCATTTTTGACGGGAATCAACTAACGGCTCAAAAAAGCATGAGCTCAAGACGAAGAATGATCTTTCATTGTCTCGCCCTGTTGTCAATCCTTGGTTTCTCAATCGGACCAGTTGCGGCTCAAACCGGTGAATTAGCAAAAGACTCGGTCGTCGTTGAATCGGGAGAGAACAAGGTATTAGAGGGGCAGAAGCTTACGAAAGGGCTTAAGAAGGAAAAACATAGGCGAAGAGGGTTATTTAGAAGAAAGAAGAAAAATGCGGTGGTTATCGGATGCCCTTCTTTCTAACTTAACCGAGATACAAGGCAAGCAGACGGCAACAACTGTTCTCACTCAACATCTCTCAACGAGGATGTTGAGTAAGCGAAAAGCCCCAATCCACGTAAATTGACCCATTAGCATACATTAATGATGAGACTAACCCTAATACTTGTTGTACTCCTTTTCAGTCAAATTACATGCGCGCAAGATGGAACCAGAATTTACAAGCACTTAAACGACACTTCTTTCCATTCCGGCGATATAGTTGAACTTCCGCAATTGGCATACCACCTATCTGGAGGACATGGCGTAATTGGCGAACACATAGACTCACTTGACCTGATATTCGACTTTTTGAAACGCAACAGTGAATTAGATGTCAAAATCACCTGCCATACAGATCAGAGAGGAAGTGAAATGATGAATACAAACATTTCCGATCAAAGAGCTAAATGGGTGATGCAATACCTCATTACAAAAGGAATTGACGAAAAACGTTTGAGCTACAAGGGGCTCGGTGAATCTGAACCTCGGGTTACGCAAAAGACAATTGACAATGCATTATCCGATGAGGAGAAAGAGTACTTGTACAGCCTAAATAGAAGAACCGAAATAATCATTCAGTAAACCTATGCTAACAGGCTAGCATAGCATATAGCCACCCAAACTCTCCATTGGGGCACAGTGCATAGCTTTGATCCGTTTACTACAAGCTGAAAGATGGGTTGGGAAAAGAACTTAGAACGTTACGAAACGCTGATCGGGTTATTCCCAGAAGTAGCTCGAAAAGGCAAGACGATGCCTTATACCTCATTGAACGGACACATGTTTTCGTTCTTAGATAAAGAAGGAGTAATGGGGCTAAGACTCTCTGCAGTTGAGCGGGATAATTTCTTGAAAGAATTTAAGAGCGGCTTAATGGAACAGCACGGCAGAACGATGAAGGAATATGTGCTTGTTCCGCAAAGCCTTCTGAGCGATCCAGGCAAATTATCTGAATATTTTAAGTTGAGCTATGCTTACGTATCCAGCTTAAAACCGAAGCCCGTTCGGAAGAAAAATAAGTGATGTCAGTAGCTGAAACAAGGTGAACCCAGCATGGGTTCTCGCTCAACATCTATCAGCTCGCTCAGGTGAAATTCGCTAGTACTGTTTCAATGAACATCGTAGCAAGGGTATACATAGAGTCAGAAGTATAGGATTGATTCTTGAAGCGTACCTTGTTCGAGTAGATTCAAAAGCGGTTAGCACAGTATACGCCCTGACCGAATAGTTTAAAGAAAGCACTAGAACGAATGAAACACGTGAACCTGATTATTTTATTGGCTCTGGTTCTTACCTCTTGCAACTCTAACGATATGGAAAATACGCTTGTGATCAAAGACAGCCCTTATGATGTGGAGACCACCTACAACAAGGTAAAGACGATAATCACCAATAACCCAAACTTGAAAATCTTGTTAGAGCTAGACCATGCCAAGAATGCGAGTTCGGTTGACTTGACCCTGAGGCCGACTAAAATAATCATGTTCGGGAACCCTAAACTCGGAACACCTTTAATGCAAGCAAGTCAAACAGCAAGCATTGACCTACCTCAAAAAATCATCGTTTACGCTGATGCAGATGCAAGCACCAAAATCGCATACAACGATCCATTGTATCTAGAGGAAAGACATACTATTCAGGGGAAGGGCGACATACTCAAGACCATCAGCGGAGCCTTAGACAAAATAACGAACAAGGCAATCAGCGAAACGGAGTAGATTCCAATTTTGGGGCCGTTAGTATGGGTAATAATCGTATGTTTGAAACGTGCCCATTAACGACACATGAACCCCGAATCATTCCGCGAATACTGCTTGACCAAACCTGGCGTAAGCGAGAGTTTCCCTTTCGATGAAACCACCTTGGTCTTTAAAGTAGGTGCAGGCGACAAGCACAAAATGTTCGCCTTGATCGGATTAAACCGTGCTGAGTTCGTTAACCTGAAATGCGATCCCGAACGATCTGCGGAACTGCGTGAAGCCTATCCAGAAGACATTTACCCGGGTTACCACATGAGTAAGAAGCACTGGAACTCGGTAACAACGAGTGGCGTTGTTCCCAGTGATTTGTTCAAGGAGTTGGTGGATCATTCTTACGAAATCGTGAGAGCTAGTTTACCGAAGAAGGTGAGAGAGGCGATAAAATAGACCTGCACGTGCTTGGCCTAATCAAATGGCTATGGAACCTGCTCAACCCGCACCTGGGTAGGAACACTGCCTCCAATGTTCACTAGAATAGGATCCCGATCATTGTCCGCGCCAACGTACTTAACAATACCATCCAAGTTAACGTCAGTATTGAAATAGCCATTTAAGGAATTGGTAGGAATGCTGCCTCCAACATTCACCAAAATGGGATCACGATCATTGTCTGCACCAACGTACTTTAATTGACCATCCGAATTAACATCGCCGGCCCATAGGAGCATCTTACCATTCACCTGCTTTCTTGCATCTACCCCATAGCAAATGGTATTGGGGTCAGTCAGGTCTATATCCGTTACCGCTGCCACCACTAAAGGCCCATTGGTCATAGCACCTAGGTGGTTACGGTGCCTCACGGCCACATGGTAGAATCCCGGTGC
>CAZPEQ010000259.1:0-4474 GCA_964585605.1 uncultured Weeksellaceae bacterium
TTTGGAAGATTCGCGAACTTGAACGTGTTTAACAACACGATCTGGCAGAGTACTTTTTGTCACCCGTCCAGGTATAGTGTTCTTTTCGAGCTCGACGGAACGGGTAAGGACTTTCGCATGTTCAATAACATATTAGGGGGATCCTGTCCGGATGGGAGTATTGTTCGGATCATTCCCGGTACGGAAGTTTCTCAATTGAGAATGGAACGGAATGCCTATTATGGGCCCGGCCAGTTGGCTAGATATGGTCATACGGGTCAACTTACTTCGGAATTGGATATACCCACGCTACAAGATTGGCAAGTACATACGGGTACTGACTTTGACTCTTTCGTACACCTTCCCGTTTTCGCCGTACCAAGCGACACATTGCACATAGGGCAGGACATTAGCTTGAGCGGAGAAGGGTTGCCGATAACCGATGAACTTGATATTGACCTAGACCTGCGGGATACACTTGCACCTGATATAGGTGCTGATGAATTTCATTTGACCCCAGTGGCTCTAGATGCGGGAATTGTGCAGACCGATATCGCTGGTATTCAGTGTTGGGGTGACATGGGCTCACTGAACGTTCGGATTAAGAATGGAGGAACTACAACTATCAATTCAGTGTTGGTTAATCATTCCATCAACGGAGTGTTGGGAACACCGATCTTGTGGAATGGGTCATTGATGACTGATAGCTCAGATTGGGTGGCACTCATGAATTATTCACCTGTCAACGCATCCGGAGATTCTATCGTGGTGTGGTGTACACAACCGAATAACGGAAATGACTTAGTGCCTATTAATGATACGCTTTTTGCGGGTGTTTTTCGCTGGCCATTATCTGGAACTTTTCAAGTAGGTAGTCAAACCTTAAACGATTTTCCCGATTTGCGAAGTGTGGAGTCTCATCTTACCACGATTGGCCTATGTGGAAATACCGTTTTCGAGCTTCTAGATAGCCTATACGTGGAGAATTTTAAAGTCGATGCGGTAGTTGGAGGGATTGCTCATGACCTGATTATCAAGGGAGTTTACCAGAACGCAGAGGATGTGGTTGTGCAGATCGACCCACTTGCCGGGTCTAGTTCATCCTCTCCATTGTTTGAAATTGGCAACGTATCTAGGATCACGTTCGCTGATATGACCTTCAGATCAACGGCTGGGAGAAGGCATTTGATGATCACCGGGGGAAGGAACCTTGAGGTGGACAATGTCTACTTCACAGCGGATGGCACGGGGTTGCGCTATGATCCTGCCTTTGGAGAACGAGCCAGCATCGCAAAATGCAGGCTTTATGGCCAAGCTTCCGTGAATATCAACAATACGGATACTGTCCTTGTCGATGATTGCAGGATGCAAGGAGGAGCCATTCTCTTAGATGATGGAGTGGTGGCAGAAGTCAATCGTTGTGGGCTCGCACTTGGGCTAATTCAGGTCAATGATTTTGTAGATTCCGTTGTAGTTGACCGGTGCGATAGTATTGGCCGCTTATCCATCGATATGGGGTTAAGCGGCAACAGATATGTTGAGATTACGAACTCTCGTTTCGAATTAAGCGGTTTTATGTCGATTGCGGGTCCTGATACCCTCTTGTTCGCAAATAACTCGGTTAGGAGCTTGTATACATTCGGTTCAACATTCTTCTTAGTCTTTGGCAATTCATTTGCTAATGAGCCGAATGTGCGGTTTTTGAATAATGCATTTCAGCGCGAGTTTTCCGGTCAAGGTATCCGATTAGATAAAATACCCGTTCAATCTGAACATAACAGCTATTACGGAGTTGATTGGCAAGGATCGATGATAAGGGTAGATGGAGTGGATTATCCGGATCTGAATGCTTGGCAACAAGCGTCTGGGTTGGAATCCGGTTCGATGGAAACGATGGCTTTCAGCACAGCTAGCGGATTGCCTTTTATTTCACCCTTCTTGAACGATGCGGGGATCCCGCTACCTGAGGTGGATGAGGATCTCTTCGGGATACTGCGTGATCCCAATACACCTGATATTGGCGCCGTCGAATTCACGCCGATAGCTAATGACATTGGAGCAGTGGATGTTCGGTATGTTGGAGATCCTTGTTCTGCAACCGTTGAACTGCAGGCAAAGGTGAGAAACTATGGTGTAGATAGCGTCTTCTCTGGAGGTATGATCGTTACACGTAACGGAGCTCCTTTACCTGTTGTTTCATATAGTGACACCATTGCTCCTTTTACAGAAAGTGACTGGATCAGTCTAGGGCAATTCGCTTTACCGAATGATACCTCTGATTTCAACTTAAAAACGGTGTTGCCGAATGGGCTTAATGACCAGTTGAGTTTAAATGATTCGTTGGAGCATGTGCTTAGAGTGTATAAAGGAACCTCTGGCACGATACTGGTTGGGGCAGGACAGGCATATCAGTCTTGGGGAGATGTTACGAATGCACTTAAAGTTCGAGGAGTTTGCGGGCCAACGACCTTCTCGTTCTTAGACGGGACATATGCGGGTAGGGATACGATCTTTGCCATTAAGGGATCCAGTCCGGTCAACGTGGTGACCATTAACTCGGTGTCCATGGATTCCTCGGCAGTGGTTTTTACTCAGTCGCTAGGGAACGGGGCATTTTGTTGGATAGAGGGTGCTTCTAATCTGGCCTTTGAACATATCGGGTTTAATGGAAACGCCAACGATCGATTCATCGTTTTTTGTGATACCGTGTCTAATATCAAGCTTCGCAATGTGGACCTGCAACTCTCAGGTTTCAACAGTTCCTTGATAAGGACATGGTTTACTAACAACACGATGATAGATGGGTTTGAGTTAAGAGATAGTTACTTGCACCGTGCGGAACATGGAGTGTGGCTGTCTAACGCACATGACTTGAGAATAGAGGATAATAGGTTTGAGCAAGTGCGTGAGTCCGTTGCCGTCAGTAATGCGAATGACATCGTCGTAAGCCATAACCAGTTCCTTGCTCCATCGTCTTGGCCAACGGAGAATGCGATTGGCCTTTTGTTGTGCTCGGCCCCACTTGAGGTGAGTAATAATTTCATAGAATCCTATTATACAGGTATTAGTTGTAATACACTTACAGGAACTATTTCTGACAAGGTCTTGATAGCGAACAATGGTATCGTGGATGATGCGAACACTGTTATAGGTAGTAGCGTTGGAATTAGGGTCAGAGATAGCGAGAATATTGATCTCGTTCACAATACTGTTCATTTGAATAATGTAGCAACGGCAACTAATGGACTAATCGCATTGGATGTGCAGGAAGCAAACATTAACGTAAGTAGCATACGTTCGCGGAATAATATCTGGTTCGCAGAACAAGGTGTAGCGGTTAATTTAAATATTGGTATAAGTGGATCGGTTAGTTTACAGAACGATTTTCTGGGAGGAGATACACTGCTCATTGAAGCGGGCACACCATTTTTGAATATCGAAGACGTTCAAGCAAATCCATTTTACGGTGCCGGTTGTGTATCAGGGATTCCTTTATTCGATCAGCCGGAAAATGTGAGCATTTCGTATGATCCAGTCGCAGCTGATGCAGGACAGCATTTTGCTGCTGTTGTGAACGACTTGTTTGGAGACCCACGATCCTTGTCGACCCCTGATCTAGGGTGTGATGAGTTTGATGCGTTCAATGGTATAGATGCACGTGTACTTTCGTTGAATACCAGCCAACTCAATTGTAGTACCGTGGTCGCTGATGTTATCGTTAGGAATCAAGGGATAGGTACGATAAATTCAGGAAGATTAGGATACTCAGTAGGTGGAGTGATTATTCAGAACGCCATACCATGGTCAGGAATGATCTTAACTCAGTCTAATAGCAGTATCATTTCCACGCCTATCACCGTTGCCACAGGACAGTCAGATTTGATGGTATGGTTTAAAGATCCTAATGGGAACGCAGATGTGTTTGCTCAAAATGATAGTATTGGTGCGATTCTAATGCAGCAGTCCAATTTGATAAACTTAGGCCCAGATAGGCTTCTCTGTCAACGGGATACATTAGTCTTAACAGGGGGTACTGGATTTATGTCGTATTTGTGGAGTACCGGAGATACCTCCTCTACTATTTCTGTTACTCAGGCAGGCACTTATTCATTAACTGCAATTGCTGGAAATGGTTGCTCCTATACCGACCAGGTGAACGTTCAAATGAGCCCGACTCCAACTCCGTTTGTGACCGCGTCTGGCTCAATGTTGCTTAGTAGTATCACGTTTAATGTCCAATGGTATCTGAATGATACGCTTATTCCAGGTGCAAATAGTTCGGTGTGGAGTCCGGTTACTAACGGGCTGTACTTCGTTACTCACTTGGGGGCGGATGGATGTACAACATACTCAAATAGCGTTTTTGTCGGTGATGTAGGTATAGAGCAAGTCGGCTCGGTAGGAGGATTTATGGTTGCTCCAAATCCTGCTAACGCCTCAGTGATCATTCAGTGGCCAATGAACAGAGAACTGGTATGGAGGATGCGTAATGTAT
>CAZPEQ010000260.1:0-4473 GCA_964585605.1 uncultured Weeksellaceae bacterium
AAAAGTATAATTTCAAAGAGCTTCAAATCCTAATGGGCAACGACTTCCAGTGGCACAAAGCAGCAGAAAGGAACCAGTAGGCGCTGTACAAAATGATAGAAGAACAATTCCTTACGCACAGTGACCGTTCGCGGGCTTTCAGGATGCATCAACACAAAGTCTGTCATACGTGCGCCCGCATCATCATTGAACAACTTGACGGCGCAAAGGGCCGCGAAGTATTCGGCTTCTACCTTCGTGTTCGAGTGATCATCACTTATGGCATTAGCCACTTCTTCGAACTCATATTGAGCGGCACCGTAATGCCCTTTATCGAAGAGTTCCATTGCATTCAACAAGTCCGACTCATGATGCGTGTAGTGGGCTGGTCGTTGTGCGAACACTTGAACAGCTACCAAACAAACGCACAATAGAATTGGCCTGGAAACCTTTATTGATCCCATCATTCCCATGTACAGCTAAGTTCAATTACACACAGACCAAGAATTCTGCCAAATACAGGAATTATTCACCTGCGTGTGTTTACCCTATTTTCCGATCGGGTTCATATTTAACGGAAAGAGGCTCCAACAAATTTCACGATCTTTGCCAGCAGCCCCCCAAAACAAGGCCATGAGTTCTGAACCGATCATACAATTGAACAACGTGCGCATTTTTCAGCGAGAGAATCTGATTTTGAACAATGTAGACCTTTCGCTACAGAAGGGCGAGTTCGTTTACCTTATTGGGCGAACAGGCTCTGGAAAAAGCAGCCTATTACGCACCCTGTACGGTGATCTTGAGCTGCAGGAAGGAGAAGGATTCGTAGCAGGTTTTGACCTGCGCAAACTCGCACGCAAGCACGTACCCATGCTTCGTAGGCGTATCGGCATCGTGTTTCAGGATTTTCAGTTGCTGAGCGACCGAAGTGTAAATGAGAACCTCTATTTCGTCATGAAAGCGACAGGATGGAAGGAGAAGAGCAAAATGGACTTACGCATTTCTGAGCTGCTTGAACGCGTAGGACTGGCGAATAAAGGCTATAAGATGCCGCATGAACTATCCGGAGGAGAACAACAACGCATTTCAATAGCCCGCGCCTTGATAAACGACCCAGAGCTGATTTTGGCGGATGAACCTACTGGAAACCTAGACCCAGAAACGACGGAAGGGATTTTGGATCTACTATTCCAGATCAGTCAGCAAGGGCGCGGCGTATTGATGGCAACGCACGATTATTCGCACATGAAAAAGTACACTTCACGCGTTATTCGATGTGAAGACGGAAAGCTGCTGGAAATATCTACAGTAAGTCACGAATAATTTTCGCGTTCGCGGTATTGGAAAATTGCTGTTCCAGGATGTTTTTCCGCTGCTCGATCTGCGCAGTAGCCAGCGGTTCCTCCATAAGTGCTTCAATCTGGTCTGCCATAGCGTGCGGATCGTCCGCTACATTGGTCAGCTCGCTCAATCCGGTTTCCTCGACCATAGGCGTATTACACACCACGTGCCTGCCTGCAAACAGGCATAACAACAATTTCAATTTGATACCTGTTGCTTGGAACGTAGGTAACACATTCACTTGAGCAGTCTTCACCAGTTTAAGTATTTTCTCTGGGGTTGCCTCGGTGACTAGAGAAACGTTCGAAGCGGTTCCGATCAATTTCTTCAACTGCACAGAAGGGTTCGACCCTGCAATGGTAAGTGGAACATCAATTTTTGAGAACACTTCTGTGATCAGGTAACGCGCGGCTTTGTCATTTTCAGGAACGGCTAAATTGCCGTGATAGAACGCGCCCTTGCCTAAGCCTGTTGAAACATCTACCTGATCGTTAGAATGGAAGGCATGTACTAATTCACCCTTGCCAAAATAGTGGTTGAAATACTGTTGATCCTTCTTGCTAATGCACAGGATTTGATCGGCCTCACTCAACACGGGTTCGTACTTCTCCAGTTTTACAGCTTCTCGTTGGAAGTAGGCCCGCTTGAAGGCCCCTTCTTCCGCTTCGGCCAAAGCCTTGTAGTAATGGTGTTCAACGTTGTGCGTCCGCACGAAGCGTTTCCTGTCGAACAAGCGGTTGTCTCCTAAATGGTAGCATGAATGCAGCCCCTCAAACAAAATCGGGTGGCGGTCTTGAGAAAGTCGCTCAACCATTTCTTCAGAACGTCTGCTAACTACAACATATGGGAGCCCATGAAAGAGCAAGGCCTTGTTCTTAGACCGCTTGTAGTAGTGGACAGATTCACAGTATTTGTTCAATTCAGCACGATGCGCACGCCCGTATTCGAAGCAATGTAGGTGAACTTTCACTCCTTGTAAGTGGAGTGCCTTGAGCTTGAAGAATACATCAATGACCCCACCATAATCCGCTGGGCAAGGAATATCAAAGCTTATAATATGAATATACTTATTGGCCAATACGCGCTATCAGAGTCTTCAACTTTTCCCTTTCCTGCTGAGGATCCAGCTTGGAGGCGGCGAATTTAGCGTTTTGCTTCAGTTTATCCTGTTTTTCCCTATTGTTCGCAAATTCCTTGACCGCCCTTACGATCTCGGAGGTTGCCGGACTCGTTATGATCAATCCTGCATCGTATTGATCCAAGACTTGCCGTAGTTCTGGCAAATCCGTTGATAGCACGGGAATACCAGCATACAGGTAATCGAACACCTTATTGGGCAGGCTGAATCGGTAGTTCAGGTTATTATCCTTATCCAAGGACAGGCCTAAGTCGGCATTGCAGGTATACTGCATCATATCAAGGTAAGGGAGGCGGTCGACCATGCGTACCCGGTCGTCCAATTCATTTTCAGCGATTATCTGCTTCAAGTCCAGCCAGGCATCGCCCCCTCCTATTAGCAGTAGGAAACATGAAGGCAGTTCTTTCATGGCCAACAGCGCTTCTTCCGCTCCCCGATCAAGGTTGATACCTGAGCCTTGCATGATCAGTATCGTCTTGCCTACGGGTAGTTCTAATTCTTGCCTAGATGCGATGCGCTCGAGCTTTGGTTTGACAGCCATATTCCGCACTACGGTGAACGAAACACCGTATTTCGCTGCGTATTCCTTCGCAATGGAATCGTTGACGGTTACCAGGTGTTTTAGTTTGGGCACGATCCGTTTTTCCAGTCCAAGCCAGACCTTTCGCGCAAACCGCCCTTCTAACTCTGGTACTTCTGTAAAGTACTCGTGCGAATCGTACACCAGTTCAGCACCTTTGACCACCTGAGCGGTTCTGCACGCGAGCAGTGTATCCAAATCGTTACTAACAATCAATGAAGCCCTATTAACCAGTAGGAAGAGCAAAGCACGCAGGTTGTATTCGGCATAGAACAGTGGCCCTTTCTTGAATGCCAAGCTCATACGTACGCAACGGTAAGGCCGCTCAAGAGGCATGTGAGGGCTGCGTTTTCGACCGAGTAGCACCACTTGGTAACCACATTCTAAAAGCACCTCGCATGTGCGCTCTACACGCCTATCTGTGCTCAGATCGTTAGTAACCGTGACAATAGCTCTTTGGTGGCGCGGCATGGACGGCAATTTAGTGTCTTAATTTCGGCGTAGCATGCTAATGGACATCCAACACAACGCAGACTTACGCCCTTTCAACACATTCGGCATTGCAGCTAAAGCCCATTCTCTGGCACATTTTTCCAATGCAGAAGAGGCTCGCGAGTTGCTTGAACATGCAAAAACAGCTGACTTAGAGATCCTGATCCTTGGAGGTGGTAGCAATTTGCTTTTCACACGAGATCATACCGGGTTGGTCATGATCAACGATATACCGGGCATTCAGGTGTTGGAGGAAAACGACGACCACGTGGTGGTGCGTGCTGGTGCTGGTGTGAATTGGCATGAACTAGTCCTTGACTGTGTTTCCAATGGGTTTGGGGGTATTGAGAATATGTCGCTGATACCGGGTAAAGTAGGTGCTGCACCCATGCAAAATATTGGAGCCTACGGTGTAGAGCTGAAAGATGTCTTCGTGCGACTTCATGCGCTCGAGAGAGACTCCGGTCAAATCGTAGAATTCAACAAGAACCAATGTGAATTCGGTTACCGAGAGAGTTTTTTTAAGCGTGCGGGTAAGGGACAATATATCATTCTGTCCGTTGATCTGGCCTTATCAAAAAACGCAACTGTGAATACCCGTTACGGCAGTATTACGCAGGAATTAGAGGCCATGCATGTGACCGACCCGACCATTGCGGATGTGAGCAAGGCGGTGATCAATATTCGTTCCAGTAAACTACCTGACCCGAAACAGATCGGCAATGCCGGATCGTTTTTCAAGAATCCGGTTGTTGCTACGACTCAGTTCGAACAACTGCGATCTGAGTTCCCCAAAATCGTGGGTTACGATGTTGGGGAAGGAAATACGAAACTCGCTGCAGGTTGGCTCATTGAGAATGCGGGCTGGAAGGGCCATCAGGAGGGCGACTTTGGCGTACACGACAGGCAGGCTCTGGTACTGGTTAATCGAGGCAATGCACGG
>CAZPEQ010000261.1:0-4445 GCA_964585605.1 uncultured Weeksellaceae bacterium
TAGCATATCGACAACCCAGAATTGGAGTTGCGTTTTGTTAGGGTCGGTACACTACGTGCTTGAGGCATTAGTATGTTCACCACCATCAGGTCAATGAAGGTTACATATTCATCAGTCTTCACGTGTAAGGAATACAACGAAAATGGAGAGAACAAGAAAACATGGTATCGGATTGGATATCTTAAGGAAAA
Source organism: uncultured Weeksellaceae bacterium (assembly GCA_964585605.1). Classification (GTDB taxonomy): domain Bacteria; phylum Bacteroidota; class Bacteroidia; order Flavobacteriales_F; family PHOS-HE28; genus CAZPEQ01. Next base: position 192 of record CAZPEQ010000261.1, read on the forward strand.
AGAGAATGGAGGGCGATTCTTAAACCTCTTTCAATTTCCCGACACAGAGTTCTTCATCTTTGAAGACGAAGAACAGAAGTAGCAACAAAGCCCCGATTTCGGGGCTTTGTTGCTTTGCCTTGACAGAACATCTATCTTGCTTGTCCTCACTAACAAAACCTACTGATCATGTATGTAGCATAATCATTGCCAATCCCAATCAACGCAGGAGCTGTTGCTAATCCCTCCTTCAATTCAGGTTTAAAATTATCCAGTTGCTTTCGTAGCAGCTTACGATCCTCTTCTTCATAACCCTTATTATTCGATATATCCCAAAGTTCGGAAGCGGTAAATCCCATATCCCGAAGAGCGCATATGGTAAGTATGAATGCTGCAGACTTTGGCCATAAGTCGGGATCTCCAACAGAATGCAGCATCTTCTTTAGTTCATCTTGGTTCAAATCTTCCCAAACAACCTTTTTAAGCACACCTTCAACATACGAGTACCGGTTTGTATCTGGCTGTGCGTCCAGTATCGCCGGATTATGTATGTGCCAATTAGTAAATTTATTGACCGCTTGTCCAAGATCGCGATTGTTCAATATTCACTTCCCTCAAGGTCTTCCGAAGGAGACCTTGAGGTCCATCACCCAGCCCAACCTTCTCGGTCTAAACTGCGGTACTGAATGGCTTCGGCCAGGTGTTGTGTGGTGATCGCTTCGCTTGCATCCATATCCGCAATGGTTCGTGCTACTTTTAAGATGCGGTCGTAGGCGCGCGCTTAAACCCAAGCGTTCCATGGCTTTTTTAAGCAAGGCTTGCCCGGCATCATCGATCTGACACAATGTTAGCAAATCACGGCTTGCTATCTGCCTTGTCGCGGATCGGCTGGTCTTTGTAGTGTTCTTCTCGCATCATGCGTTTGCACAAAGGTTACACTCCCATTTCACCACAGGCTCTTCTCTGAATCGTCTCGATTTCGCGTAGGATGACCCGGATTCTCGCAGTTAATGAAAATAGTTAGCTACTCCGAACTCATTTTGTTCAATGAACAGTTGCTTGAAGGAGGAGAGGTTGTTCTGTTCGTAGAACAATAGCATGGCCTTTTTGTATTCCATGGCATCCACACTGCGATATGACAGTGGGCAGGCGTTGCCCCTCATCAAAAGCGCATTACCGATCATTCTTCCTGTTCGTTTATTGCCATCTTCAAAAGGCTGAATGTATGATATGAGGACAATAGCGAGAAATGCCTTTTCAAAACCATCCGATCGAGTATTAACCACTAGGCACATCTTTTCTAAGTACTCTCTGATCTGGTGTTGATTGTCCAAAGGTTTATATGGCGTTCCTGTTATACCCACTCCCCAAGATCGGATATTGGCACTGACCCCTAAACCTTTTATCAAAATAGAATGGATCTCTTCAATGAATCGAAGCGTGAGCTTTTCGCTTTTCATGCCATGCTTTGTGATGTACTCGAAGGCTTCTTTGTGGTTCAGAAGCATTCGCGCTTCTTCTTTGGTCTTACCCTTAGTCGATTTATGCTCTGCAAGTAATCGTTCGGTCTCTAGTAGCGAATAGGTGTTCCCTTCGATTTGGGAAGACTTCCAACTTAACTCAATGGTCAAACGTTCCAGTTCTTTCTTGTAGATCGCATCAGAAATCGCCGAAATGTTCTGCCTATACTGCTCCTGCAGTTGAGCTAAACGCCCTTGCTCTTTGGAAGAGAACAGCTCAATATGCTTAAGCAGGTCAAAGACCTTGAAGTTGAACTGCGTATGCGCTCCCCGTTTATCCGGTTCCTGATCGAAGTAGGAATTCGGAGGTAGCGGTGCAAAAAGCAAGTACCGATCAGTGACAGAATAGGTTCGTGCCCGTGCGCTTCCAGATGGAGCAATCACTTCTTCTGACACCAATGCAGCTAAATCACGATTGAGTGTTGGTCGGCTGATCGATTCTGTCAAAAGTTCTTCTATCTGAGATATAGAAGAATTTCCATGCGTTTTGACAATAGCAAGTATTCTCTGTTGTCTGTCTGTCAGTGCTAAATCCATATGAACCTATCCTATCACGAATTTACCCGTATCCTATCAAAAATGATAGGATAATCAAGAAAAATGATAGGATAATGAAATCAAGAAAATGGTCACAAACAGTTGAATACGAACCGGGTCACAATCAAATCACCCAGCCCACCCTTCTCGGTCTAAACTGCGGTACTGAATGGCTTCGGCCAGATGTTGTGTGGTGATCGCTTCGCTGGAATCCATATCAGCAATGGTGCGCGCTACTTTCAAGATGCGGTCGTAGGCACGGGCGCTTAAACCCAAGCGTTCCATGGCTTTTTTAAGTAGGGCTTGCCCGGCATCATCGATCTGACAAAGCGTTCTCAGATCACGGCTGGCGATCTGCGCATTGCTGTGTATCGGCTGGTCTTTGTAACGTTCTTCCTGAATTACGCGCGCTTGGATCACGCGATCCCGAACCGCTGAACTGTTTTCGCTTTTGCGTTCTTCCGCCAGTTCATCGAAAGCAACAGGCGTTACTTCAATGTGAATGTCAATGCGATCCAATAGCGGGCCACTGATCTTGTTCAAGTATTTAGTGACAACACCCGGCGCACACACGCACTCTTTTTCCGGGTGGTTGTAGTAGCCACATGGGCAGGGGTTCATAGCTGCCACCAACATAACCGATGCTGGATACTCTACGGTGAACTTGGCGCGTGAAATCGTGATCAATCGGTCTTCCAAGGGTTGGCGCATAACCTCCAAAACGGTGCGTTTGAACTCCGGCAATTCATCGAGGAACAACACACCGTTGTGCGACAAACTGATCTCACCAGGTTGGGGGTAGGTGCCTCCTCCCACCAAAGCGACATCGCTGATGGTATGATGCGGTGAACGGAAGGGTCGTACGGACAATAAGGAACCGTTCTTGCGCAACTTGCCTGCTACCGAATGGATCTTGGTGGTTTCCAAGGCCTCGTTTAAACTCAGTGGCGGCAATATGGTCGGCAAGCGTTTCGCCAACATGGTCTTGCCTGCACCGGGCGGACCGATCATGATGACGTTATGTCCGCCAGCTGCCGCGATCTCAAACGCGCGCTTGATGTTCTCCTGCCCTTTCACATCTGCAATGTCCACTGGGTAATCGGCACTACTGGCTTCGAACTCGGCGCGGATGTTCACCTGCGTTGCTTCAAGTTGTTCTTTGTCCGCAAGCACATCTACCACCTGACGCAGGTCTTTAACACCGAATACATCCAGCCCATCTACGATAGCGGCTTCACGTGCGTTCACCTCCGGCAAGAACAAACTTTTAAGTCCTTTTTCGCGCGCCTCTAAAGCAATCGGCAACGCGCCTTTAATGGGTCGTATTTCCCCATCCAGCGCCAACTCACCCATAATCACTTTATCTTGAATATGGGCAGGATCGATCTGGTCGGTACAGGCCAAGATTGCTATCGCGATGGGCAGGTCGTAGGACGATCCTTCTTTGCGAATATCTGCAGGAGCCAAATTCACAGTGATCTCGCGGCCGCGTGGCATGTGCAAGCCAATATTCTTGATGGCAGCAGAAACACGCTGGTGACTTTCCTTAACGGCATTGTCAGGCAAGCCTACCATAAAGAATTTACTGCCAGAATTGATGTTGACCTCTACGTCAATAATGGTGGCGTCAATGCCGAAAACGGCACAACCATGACCCTTGACAACGCTCATGCAAAAAGTGCATGTTCGATGTGATCGATCCACGCGTGGATCACTTTGATATGGATCTCTTGAATGCGATCGGCATAACCTGTATGCGGAACACGGACTTCCACATCGCAGATGCCAGCCAGCTCACCACCCGTCTTTCCAGTAAGCCCGATGACCTGCATGCCTTTGGCTTTGGCCGCAGTGGCCGCTTTGATCACATTCGGCGAATTGCCACTGGTGCTGATCGCAAGTAGCGCATCACCTGATTGTCCCATTGCTTCAACGTACCGTGCGAAGACTTGGTCAAAACCCATATCATTTGCCACACAGGTGAGGTGCGAAGGATCGGAAATGGAAACCGCGGCAATGGCCGGACGGTCATCCCTGAAATTTCCGGAGAGCTCCTCGGCAAAATGCATGGCATCGCTCATACTGCCCCCATTACCGCAACTGATGATCTTACCTCCGTTTTGGATAGACTGCACAAAGCAATCTCCCGCAGAAGCGATGGCATCCATATTGCTCGATTCCGCAGCGAAGCGTTGAAGCAATTCAGCTGCTTCTTTAA
>CAZPEQ010000262.1:0-4400 GCA_964585605.1 uncultured Weeksellaceae bacterium
CCTGCTAGCGTCAGATAGATCCTGCAAAGGATTGATAACGATCTGATAGAGGGCTAAATTCCAAAACCACCATGGAATTTGTGTTAAGAGAGTAAAGTATTTGCGTTTTTCATGGAATACACCAATGAGAGCGCTAGCTAAGAACAAAACACTGAGGGCGAGTGTATGTGGAATGTGATTTGCAGTGCCTTCACTACTGCACACGAAAAACACGAGTACGGGAAAGGATAAAAGGAGGGCTAACTGATAGATAAATCGGGTCGATAGTCTATTGCGTATATCACTAATTGTATTTGGTAATTTCATGGGGGACATGATCAATTTGAATTGGTAAACATATAAATAAATGGAGAGCCAATATATTCTATATTTTAAATGCGGAAGAAGGCAAGAAAAGTCGATATCACAAGAAGTGGTGTTGGTCGATTGCGGTCTATGCGGCTAATTGCATGTGATTGTTCTTACCAATTAAACATACACCTATTACTTTGCCATGATATCAGCAATGCCTGTTTCCCAACCGAGTAGACTTATGTCAATATCTTTCTGATACATGCTGTTCATTCTAAATGAAAGAAGCCCGATCGTTGCTGATCGGGCTTTCTTGAATTCGTTCGGTCATGCAAGTAGTTTAACTAATCCACGATCGATCACCTGCGCGATTTCGGTTCTCAAAGCTTGGACATGATGTTAGTGCCCGCATGATGAGAATAAAATGGTTGCCTCTATCCTAAAAGAGTCATCTTTTTGTTTGAACAAACGCATGTATTCTAGCTGTGTCGATACGACTCGCTTTCTTAAGTGTTGAATTTTGGGCAAAGTTCAAAATGCGCGTGCACTTTTACTTTCCGTGTCAAGAACGTCGAGAAACTCGGCGAGTGAAGACGCTTCAAATGGGCGTATCTCCTTTATTGGGCCACTGAATGATGTCACGCTTAATTTCAGGCCTCCGTCTTCAATATAGTAGGCGAGTAATTTGGCCTTTCTTCCTTTCGGTAGGCCTCCGTAACGGTATCCTTCTTGGTTGTTGATTCTATGCCGACGTAAAGCAATCATACTGCGAATGTCTTCGTATACGATTACCATCCTGCCCTTTCCCGAAAACGGATTAACCAGGTCCAAGGCGAATTGATCCGCTGGCGAACTACGAATAAATCGATCGCAGTTGATCCAGCCTAGTTGAGACGCTGATAGCGCATAGCTCAACGTCTTGTTATCAGCCTCTTTTATGTTTCGAAGTATTGCTTTATTCTTCGCTAGAATACTGTCACGCCGAACTTGCCAGGCAGCTAGTTTTTTATCATACCGCCTTCGTTGTATAAGGAGCTCTTGCTTGTCGATGTTATTGACCTTCGCTAGCCAAGTATTGTATTGGTCTAAACTATCGGCCACCTGCTGTTCTCTCCAACGTTTTATATTGATGTTGTAATCGGTCAACCGTTCTGACATGCTGTTGCAATTGTGGTGGTAAAGCTGAACTTTTCTGTCATACTTTTCCGACAATCGCAGGTATCGTGTCATCGCTGTGAGATAAGTAGCGTGTGCAAGTTCAACAATTTGTTTTTTTCGAAGAGTTTGATACCAACGTACGTCGCGCTGGTAGCTTAGCGCGTCTGGCTCAGTAGGCGCTTTTGGGAATACGGGATCTACAGGCTTGCGAGGTTTGTTGGCAATGTCAGGCCTGAATACGGGAATATTTCTCTTGTCCACAGCGAAACGAAATGGAGGCCTAGTTGGAATGCGAGTCAATGGGGAACTGGATTGCTTTTGTGGCGTCCAATCCTTACCATCTTCAGAGATAAACGTTTGCATACCCTGTTTTTGAAAGTCAGTTGGTATGGTAACGATAATGGGGGCGTTGTCTTTCAATTGGAGCTCCGTTCCGTTTTCGAGCGTGGCGGTCACCTTGATCATGCCACCTGTTTCAAGGAGTTCACCGTTACTTGATGTATTTAATTGCTCCTTTAAAAACTGTTCATTGGACAATGCTTCAGCTAGCGCGAAGTTGACTGTGCCTTCTATTGGCCGCCCTTCTGGATCAGTAAGGGCGTTCGCAGGAATCTGCACACCAATTCCCATATCACCTTGGATCATATTATCCTTTTGCGGATCGATCAGGTGAGTAGTTACGGTGCCGGGACTCAAATTCTCATGGAAGTCTGCTAGATCTGAAAATTCAATGAATGTCACGACGAGCTCAACTCGCCTATTGGCTTGCATGTTCGCTTCAGAGATATTCGCCAAGGTTGGCATGCGTTCACCGAATGCATCGTGATCGATCATGCGCTCGTGTAGCCCCAGGTTGATTAACTGTTTTGCTACAGATGTAACGCGTTGTTGAGAGAGTGCTTCGTTGTAACCGTGCGATCCGTTGTCATCGGTATGCCCAGATAGAGAGACCGTGTGTATCCGCTTTATATCTAAGCTGTTGACAAAGAGCTCAAGCTCTTGGGTCATTAGCGCTGATAGACGATGGTCATCATGGTTGAACAACACGGTCAAGGACGCCGGTTGTTGCGCGTAGAATAGAGTAGTGGTAAGCCAGCAAGTAATGAGAAATACGTATCGTGTTTTCATCTTGCGATCAGGTTAGTTCTATTTTATAACCTTTATCGCAAGTCGATCCTTGTGTAGGATCCCTATTTTAACACTCAACGATCGTTCACGTCGACGGATCCTCCTTCGGCTTTAACGATGATCCGGGTTGCGGCTTCTGTTCCTAAGCTGCCATTCAGGAATTGCCGCCCTTCTGTATCTACACCCTTCGACTCTACATTGATCTTGCCACTGTAGGTGAGATAACACTTACTGTCTACATCTAATTTAAAGTTGCCTACGAAGGTTTCGCTAATGCCAATGGTAATGTCAGTTTTACTCCCTTGTAGTCGAACCTGTCTGGTGTTGGATGCCGTTTCGTCAATATGAATAGAGCCCAGCTTTGCTGTAACATCCAGTTCTTTTTCAACTAAGTCAATGCTTATATCACTTAAACTGGTGGTGCCCTGGATCTCTTCACCACTTTCGATGTGTATATCGTCGTGCTTGGAGGTGAGGACTAAGTCTTTCACGTACTCGATCTCTACATCAGATGAACTGGAGTTTAGCGTGAGCTTCCCTGCTTCGTCGATTTTTGCCGACGACACGGAACCTAATTCAACACGGGCATTCTGGAGTTTTTTGACCCTTAACCTGCCATACTTCACCTCGATCCGGTCAACATTGTCTAATCGTCGTGCGCGAAAATCCCCATGGCTAACGCCAATTGTAAGTTCCCCTTTATGATCACTCATGAACACATTACCAAACCGATTGTTGATCTCTAGGGCCATATCAGCAGGAAGGTAAATGGTTTGAGTGATTACCACCCTATCCTCAGAGTTGAGCCCTTTTTTCAAACTATACGAGGTTCTTTTGAAGAAGCTAGCATCATCAGCCCAACCAGCTGTTACAAGCAAAAAAGTCTGCGTTTTTTCAAAATCAACTTGAATATTCCCTAGCATTTCTGCCAGTCGATCATCACGCTCTGATCGCACTTCTACCTGTGCTTGAACCCGAATAGAGTCCTTCTCCCACGGAATCACTTGAACATCGCCATACTTATTTTCGATCTCGACGTAAAAATCTGTATTCTCTACAGCATATTTTTTGTCAAACGACTTGGTAAGCGTACCTATTTCTTTCGTAGCTCCATGCGCACTACATACGAGTAGGCTGCAAAGACTTAGACTAAACAACTTCATCATCAGGAATGCTTGGATTAGTTCGTTCTTGTTGCAAAGCGTTCAGCAGGTCTTCGAGCATGCTGATACGCAGTCTGTAATTATTTATCATGGCCTCTATGATCAGTTCCGGATTTGCACCTACGCCAAGGTCTTGTGTCAATTCCTCAAACTCTACTTTAAGAATGTTGAGTTCTTCTTGTATTTCCGGGTCTATTTGATAATCAGCTAGGGCAGCTGTCTTCTCGTTGACTTGAAGTGCGTAGTAGCGGTCGATCTCTTCCAAGCCTGTCGCTATTTCCTGAACTTCTTCTTCCACCGTAGCAATACCGGTATCAGGAGTTGACGCATTGAAGTAAAACAAGGAAGTGGCTCCAAGTAGGATCGCTACCGATGCTGCAATGGTCAAATAATTTCGGGCGGGCTTGTGTGTAGACATGCCCTGGTCAAGTTCTCGTTCAACCTTGTTCCATAGGCCCTCCGAGGCTTCTTCCATATCCAGATCGTTCCTGTGCTTTTCAATGAATGCTTTAAGCTTGTCGTGTTTCATCTTTGGCTTGGATTAAAAGTTCTCTTAATTGTTTCCGGGCCCGGCTAAGTTGAGATTTGGAAGTACTCTCGCTTATCCCTAGTTGTGCGGCGATCTCTTTGTGACTTAGGTCTTCGAACATGTAAAGGCTG
>CAZPEQ010000263.1:0-4308 GCA_964585605.1 uncultured Weeksellaceae bacterium
ATACAACCAATAACGATAAGAGTTTCGCCGCTGCGGCTATGGTCACTAGTATGAATCGAGTAAACGGTATCTATGAAGCGGAAGCCACCTTGACGATGGTACTCGTGCCGGGCAATGACGCACTTATTTTTTTAGATGCAGGCGCAGACCCCTATACCAATGCGGATGGTAGCGCCATGTTAGGACAGAATCAAACCACCTGTAACAACGTGATCGGTTCAGCAAACTATGACATAGGTCATGTCTTCAGCACAGGAGGAGGAGGCGTTGCGTTTCTACGAAGTCCTTGTGGAGGCAATAAGGCAGGTGGTGTTACCGGGCAGCCGATCCCTGCTACTGATCCATTTGATGTGGATTTTGTGGCGCATGAAATAGGACATCAGTTTGGGGGAAATCACACGCAGAACAATAACTGCCAGAGGTCGAGTTTGGCTGCAAGAGAGCCGGGAAGTGCTAGTTCTATAATGGGCTATGCCGGAATCTGCGCGCCTAACGTGCAGAGTAATAGTGATGCTACTTTTCATGGATACAGTATGCAGGAGATCCACACCTTCATTACGGGTACAGGTAACAGTTGTGCTCAAGTAACCTCCATTGCAAACAACGCGCCTGTTGCCAACGCCGGCTCTAATCATACCATTCCTCGGAGTACGCCTTTTGTGCTTGAAGGGAATGCTTCCGATGCGGATGCTGGAGATGTGCTGAGCTACAAATGGGATCAAATGGATAATCAGGTGGCTACGCAGCCTCCTGTAGAAACGAACACCAGTGGCCCCAGCTTTAGATTGTATGTCCCCCAAGCCTCGCCCGATCGCTACTTGCCCCGTTTGAGTGACCTAGTGAACGGCACTAATTATGACTGGGAACAGCTGAGTAGTGTATCGCGTGATTATAATTTCCGTCTTACCGTTTTAGACAACGCGTCGGGCGCAGGTTGTAATGACCAAGATGATATGGTTGTTACTGTAGACGGAAATACTGGGCCATTCTTGGTCACGTCGCCCAATAGCAGTGTCAGCTTAACTGGAAATGCGAATGAGACCATTACCTGGGATGTTGCGGGAACAACAGGAGGAGCAGTTAATGCCGCTAACGTGGACATTTTTCTAAGTGTCGATGGAGGTTTTACATATCCGCATGTACTAGCAACAGCAGTGCCAAACGATGGCTCTCAAGTGGTTGTGGTACCTGATCTACCTAATACGACTTCCCGAGTCATGGTAAGAGGGGCCGGAAATATTTTCTTCGATATATCCGATCAGGACTTCACGATCTTACAGGGAGCACCAGACTTTTCGCTTAACGTGGCGAATACCGTCTTGCAGGTATGTCAACCTGCCAGTGCGGTGATCGCGGTCGACATTGGTAGTAGTCTCGGGTTCACTGATCCGGTCACACTCTCGGTTAGCGGACTTCCTGTGGGAGTCACAGGATTGTTTGTACAGCCCTCCATTGTCCCGGGAAATAGTAGCGACCTCACCATCACGGGAACGGGTTCTGTTGTTGCAGGGTCGTATGACTTTGACGTTATTGGAACCTCCTCAACGGGCTCGAAGACCTTGGAATTGACCCTGCTAGTTCAAGGGGCTCCTGCGGTGGTTGCGCTGGATTCACCGCTTGATGCGGCAGTAGTGAATGGAGGTAGTCAACTTTCGTGGTTGGCTGATGGGAATGCGGATACCTATGAAATTGAAATCGCAGATGATCCGGGATTCGGCAACGTACTTGAATCTATAGCAACGGCCGGTATTTCTTTTAACCCTGTTGTTGCTAGCGCCCCAAGTACGACGTATTACTGGAGGGTGCGAGCGATCAATTCATGTGCTACGGCCGTATGGTCCAATGTGCGCTCCTTCTCAACCCCCGCTTGCATTCCCGTTAATGTCACCGTGATCACCGACCGCTACGGTAATGAAACGACCTGGGAAGTGAATGATGGTACGAACGTTTTTGCGTCAGGAGGACCGTATGCAGAGGAGGCGTCAAATGGCGAATACCCACAGGCAGAGGTTAACGCATGTTTACCTGCTGGTTGCTACACCTTAGTGGTCAACGACAGTTTCGGCGATGGGATTTGCTGTGCCTTTGGAAACGGAGAGATAACCGTTACGGAAAGTGCTACTGCCGTGCTTCTGGCAACGGCAGGTTCTTTTGGGGCTTCAGTGAGCATAGGATTTGAGGTAGGAGGATCTCCATGTATCAATACCGCCAGTTATCTTGAAGATTTTGATGGGGCAAACTGCAGCTTAAAATGGAACAACGTCGCAGGAGATGACTTCGACTGGAGTCAAAACGCAGGTACAACGCCGAGCAATGACACCGGTCCTAGTGGCGATCACACAAGCGGTACAGGAAACTATTTCTATACAGAATCGAGTAACCCAGTTGCTGGTGGTGATGTTGCTTTATTGGAAAGCTCTTGCTTGGATCTAGGTGCTGCGCTTACGGTTGAGATTGGTTTTTGGTATCATATGCTTGGCCCTGAAATAGGAAGTTTAGAACTTCAAGCCAATGAAGGTGGGGTCTGGAATAGCTACTGGACCTTGTCAGGGGATCAAGGAGACCTTTGGACACAAGCCAATGTCTCTATTCCAGCAGCAGGCGTCCAACAACTGCGTTTTAGGGCAGAGGTCGGTACACTAGGTAACGCCTATCAGAACGACTTTGCCATCGATGACATAACCATGAGTGTTACAACGGGCCTTAATGTGAATGCCAAAGTGATGCTGCAAGGGCCGTACAACGATGTAACAGGTCTTATGGATGATGGGGTAAGAGCTGCTGGCTTGATACCCCTTACAGAACCGTACACTTCGCTGGGGTTGATCCATGTTGGAGGAGGAGGAGAAACGGTTTTGTCTTCAGTATTGAACAGCACAGGTCAAGACGCAATTGTTGATTGGATCTTTGTTGAGCTTCGCGCAGGAACAGACAATACGAGCGTGGTGGCAACACGGTCGGCACTCTTGCAAGCCGATGGCGACATTGTAGATGTGGATGGTATCTCTCCTGTCGTTTTCGAAGTGCCGAATGTGCCCTACTTTTTGGTCGTTAAGCACAGAAACCACCTCGGTTGCATGACCAGTGCGCCGTTTGATTTTGGCAGTGGTAATGTCATGGACCTCACATCTACTTCTGCGATGACCTTTGGAACGGAAGCGCGAAATACCGCTACTGGCATTGGCCTGTTGTGGATGGGCAACGTCGTGCGAGATGGTGACCTGAAATACACCGGAAATGGTAACGACCGCGATCCGATCTTGGTTGTTATCGGAGGATCGGTGCCAACCGCGGTGATATCAGCTTATGCGCAGGAAGATGTTACCATGGATGGTAACGTCAAGTATACAGGGCCGGGTAACGACCGTGATCCTATCTTAGTGAACATCGGAGGAGCCGTTCCTACGGCCGTTCGTCAAGAACAATTACCATGATGAAAAGAACCTTGAGTAGTTTTTTTGTGGCAAGCCTATCCGTTGGGTTGCTAGCACAAATGCCATGTGTCAATGGCATGGCAGATGGTACATACAGCTGCCAGAATATCGATCTCCTTAGCTTTTCAAGCATTTCGTCCTTAGGTGGCGGTAATTGTTTGAACGATTGTTGGGGTTGGGCTGATCCGCTGAATGGTAAAGAATATGCATTAGTAGGCTCCTGCACAGGCACTGTCTTCGTTGATATTTCTGATCCTGTTAATCCCATTCGTGTGGGCAACCTGCCTACTCAAACATTCAATAGCTCTTGGCGTGATATCAAAGTATTTCAAGATCATGCGTTCATCGTTAGTGAGGCATCCGGGCATGGCATGCAGGTTTTTGATTTGACCCGTTTACGAAACGTAACGGCTCCTCCTGTCACCTTCACGGTAGATGCACACTACAATGGCATCGGAAAAGCGCACAACATTGCGATTAACGAAACCTCAGGTAAAGCCTATATCGTAGGCGCTAATTCATCTGGAAGTCCGGCATCCAACGGCGGCTTGGTAATCATGGATATTACGATACCTACGTCACCTACATTGATAGGTACGTACACGAATGAAGGATATATACATGATACGCAATGCGTTATTTACAATGGACCCGATGCAGACCACCAAGGCAAAGAAATATGCGTGAATAGTCATTCAGGCAACCCTGATCAAAAAACGATCGTTGACGCTTCGGATCCCTCAGATGTACAGAAAATCTCTGATATTACTTGGCCTGGCGCTCGAATTGGGCATCAAGGTTGGTTCACCGAGGATCAGCGCTATTTCCTGCTTGGTGATGAAGGAGATGAAAGTAATGCCGGGCACAATACCCG
>CAZPEQ010000264.1:0-4281 GCA_964585605.1 uncultured Weeksellaceae bacterium
AAACGGATCGCCTTGACAACCGAGTCAAGTTCACGAATTTGCCAGAGCTGGCAACCATCTCTATCTACAATGTGAGCGGTACGTTAGTTCGCCGATTCACGAAGGATAATGCCCTTACGTTCTTGGATTGGGACTTAAAGAATCAGCGAAATGTGCCTATTGCGGGTGGTTTATATATCATCCACATTGAGGCACCTGATGTTTGTGAACGCGTGATCAAATGGTTCGGTGCGCTTAGGCCAACTGACCTGCAGAACTTCTAAGCGAAATAAAAGACACACTGTAGAACTGAATTCAAGTGATGAAGACACAGATTAAATTAATCGCAATGGCCTGTAGCCTTATGGTAGCAGGAGCATCCTATGGAGGAAATCCAGATAGGGCAGGCTCAGCAGGTGGTACGCAGCTTCTTTTAAACCCTTGGGCGCAAAGCGCAGGTTGGGCAATGGCCAATTCTGGATCTATCTCTGGGGTTGAGGCTATGTTCAGTAATGTAGCTGGCCTCAGTTATGTTGGCCGAACGCAGCTGTCCTTTTCAAATACAAGGTATTTGGAAGGAGCTGATATTACGATCAACGCTATTGGCCTTGGACAGAAACTGGGTGAATCAGGTGTATTAGGCCTTAGCGTTATGACAATGAACGTAGGTGACCTGTCAATAACGAATGGTGACCAACCTGCAGGTGGTTTTGGAACATTCGCGCCAAGTTTGAGTAATGTAAGTGTATCCTTCGCTAAATCTTTCTCGAACAGTATTTTCGGTGGATTGTCAGTGCGGGTGCTCTCAGAAACTATCGCGGATCTGCGAACTTCAGGAGTGTCGTTCGATGCAGGTATTCACTACGTGACAGGCCCAGCCGATAACGTTCATTTTGGTATCGCTTTGCGTAATGTTGGGCCACCAGTTGGTTTTGAAGGCGATGGTCTTACAACTCAAGGCTTTTTGCTTACCGGGCAAACTGGCCAACTATCCTTGGAGCAACGTTCCGAGAGTTTTGAGTTGCCTTCGTTACTGAATATCGGATTGTCCTATGATTTCTTGTTGAGTGAGCGTCATGCCTTGACCTTAGCGGGTACTTACGTGTCTAATAGCTTCACTAGAGATAACCTTATCGTTGGTGCAGAGTATTCGTTCAACAAGATTTTTATGCTCCGCGGGGCGTATCTCTACGAAGATGGTATTACGAGCGACGAGGAACGCTCTACCGTTTATACCGGTATTTCTGGAGGTCTAAGTGTTGAGTTGCCTTTTGGCAATGAAAAAGCATCTGACATAGCATTTGATTACAGCTATCGGGCAACTAACCCGTTCGGCGGTACGCACAGCGTTGGCATCCGCATTGAGCTGAACTAAGCAAGTAAATTTCTTATATTGTAAAAGTAGGAGGCCCCGTGAGCGGGGTCTTTGACTTGTATATCCCCACCAGAATGGCACAGAACACTTCATATTACTCTGAAGAAGGGCTCAAGAAAATCAAAGACGAGCTGCAAGACATGATCTCCGTGCAAAGACCACGGATCAGTCAACAGATCGCAGACGCGAGGGACAAAGGTGACCTTTCGGAGAATGCGGAATATGATGCCGCTAAGGAAGCGCAAGGCATGCTCGAAGCCCGTATCTCCAAGTTGCAAGACGTTGTGCGTAATGCCCGTGTCTTAGATGCTGATGACATAGATGATTCTAAGGTGTTGATCCAGTGCAAGGTGAAAATCAAGAACGTTGCGAATGATATGGAGATCGAATACCAGATCGTGGCAGAGAATGAGGCAGACCTGAAAGCGCGAAAGATCAGTGTGGAATCGCCCATTGGCAAAGGCCTTCTCGGTAAAGAAGTGGGAGACGTTGCCGAGGTGCAAGTACCTAATGGTATCATCAACTTTGAGGTACTGGAGATCAGCCGTTAATGCCTAGCATTTTCACCCGTATCATCCAAGGGGAAATCCCATGTCACCGCATCGCAGAAGATGAACATTACCTCGCTTTTTTAGATATCAACCCGTTGCGGATCGGTCACACGCTGGTCGTTCCTAAGACTGAGGTGGATTACATCTTTGACCTACCTAAGAGTATGCTAGCAGGAATACTTCCCTTTGCGGAACATGTAGCTGCCGCAATAAAGGAAGAAGAGCCATGTGATCGCGTCGGTATTTCCGTCGTAGGACTTGAAGTTCCACACTGTCATGTTCACCTCATACCAATTGATAGTGTCCGAGATATGGACTTCTCGAAGCCGAAACTGCAGTTGAACAACGAGGAGTTGGCGGCTATCGCAGAGCGTATCAGGAAGAACCTATAAAGTGCGATCCGGGTTTTGGCTGAGGAATGACTCCCAGCCAGTGTACTTGCTCTTTTTTCCTGTATTGCCATTTTGAAAATGATGGCAGATCGCTACGGCCAACGCATCATAGGCATCTAAGGAAAGCTTCTGCTTGCCTATACTAACGAGTGTGTTCACCATTGCGGCAACTTGCTCTTTAGAAGCGTTCCCGTTGCCTGTAAGGCTCTGTTTGATCTTTCTTGGCGCATATTCCATCACAGCCACCTCTCGGTGCAACGCAGCTCCTATACACACCCCTTGAGCCCGGCCCAGTTTTAGCATGCTCTGCACATTCTTCCCAAAGAACTGGGCCTCTATGGCCATTTCATCGGGATGATAGGTATCCACAAGAGCTAAGACCTGATCAAAGATCTCTTTTAGCCTGATGGTCATATCAGCACTGCGCTTCATTTTCAGGTCGCCAACCGTAACCAGACTTAATTTGCTTCCTTCGATCAGGATCACACCATAACCCATCACAGAAGTACCAGG
Organism: uncultured Weeksellaceae bacterium; assembly: GCA_964585605.1. Taxonomy (GTDB): domain Bacteria; phylum Bacteroidota; class Bacteroidia; order Flavobacteriales_F; family PHOS-HE28; genus CAZPEQ01. Next base: position 2,811 of record CAZPEQ010000264.1, read on the forward strand.
ATCTATGCCTAACACAACCCTTTCCGTTGGCTTACGTCTATTTTTACGCGATCCTTCCACAACTTTCGACCTAGTGAACAGCAAATTACAGCACTTGATCAGATGGGCATTGTTTGCCCTCGCATGCTGCGTCTTGTACTATGAGCTCGTATTTGCGCCGAAAGGTACGGAGCATCTTCCACGCTTCTTATGGGCAGAATTGACCGGGCCTGCCGGATTGACCTTGCTCTTGGTGCTAGCTATGGTACCCTTGAATTGGGGGCTGGAAACAGTGAAATGGCGATTTTTGATACGGAGGATCCACCGTGTGCCATTCCTTCGAGCTTTTGCAGCGGTGTTGGTAGGCACGGCTATGGGCTTGTTCACACCCAATAGAACGGGGGAGTTTCTTGGCCGGGTTTTGTTCATCGATCCAGAAAAACGTATCAAAGCAGTATTCGCCACTGCCTTGGGTAGTTTAGCCCAATTCGTTATCACCCTGATCGTAGGAACCGTCGCGTTGGGTTTTTACCTCATGTTAGGGTTGCCATCAGCATTATCCGGCCAGTTCGTGAACCAGTTGGTCATGGTGCTGGCCTTCTCTTCGGGCATGGTCGCTCTTGTAGTTTACCTTTTCCCAGGCATACTAAAACGCACGGTGGATCTGATACCCTTCCTGAACAAGTGGAAGAAACACGCAGAGATTCTCACTGCCTACCCACGCAAGGAGTTACTACGTGTACTGGGGCTCAGTTTTGCGCGGTATGTGGTATTTGCAGGACAGTTCATGCTAGCCTTGATTGCATTTGATGCATCCGTTGGTATTGGAGAAATAGCCCTTACCATTCCGATCATCTACTTGGTCACCACGATCGTCCCTACTGTTTTCTTGACGGAAATGGCTGTTCGAGGAGCGATCGCTGTATCCATTTTTGAAGAAATGGGTGCCAATACGACCGCTGTCGTTTTAGCCACCTTCACGATCTGGACCTTCAATTTAGTCCTCCCTTCTATATTCGGAGCGGTACTTTTCCTCTTCGCTAAGATCAAATGGAAAAGAGCCGAAGCCTGAACGAATGTTGTTTATCCCACTTATTGGAATCGTTTTGGTACTGCTTGTACGCCCTAAGGTCCGCAAGCGGAAAGGAAGCGCAGAAGGAGAGACCTTTGGTGTGCTCATTGCCGCTCGAAATGAAGAAGCGAATATTGCGCTTCTGCTACAAGACTTGGTGAATCAAGGTTTTGATGAGATTGTCTTGGTGGATGACCATTCAGAGGATGCCACACGTTCAATTGCGGATTCCTTCCCAATAACAGTTCTCTCATTAGACAAAGGGCAAGGAAAGAAATCAGCGATCGGCAAAGGGGTGGAGCACCTGAAAACCGGTTACGTCGTGCAGTTTGATGCGGATGTACGGGTCGGCCCGCAGTACTTATCAGCCTTAAAACAACACGTTGCAGGCGATGGGTGAAGTAAATGAAAACGTTGCGA
>CAZPEQ010000265.1:0-4278 GCA_964585605.1 uncultured Weeksellaceae bacterium
GGCTTCGGTCTTTTTCAACACCAAATGGAATCACCTGCTTGATAGCTGAGCTCAGCGTTGATCTCCTTTCTTAATTTCTGAATCGTGTTATTCCGCGTACTCAAGGCTGAGAAAGAGCTGGATCTACGTTACCTGCGCTTTCTACATCACAGAGTATTGCAGGTGCAACAGCGTTTCGCAATGCTATTCTATCCTGGTTAGATGCTTGTCTAATGTTATCCTTGGCAAGGAAATCGATGTAATCAATGCTATTGATAAGGAACTCCGGGTCGCTGCGTTTGATCTTGCTGAGCTTCGCGTTTAAACTACTTTCAGAAATTTGTACTAGTGAGGCGAGTATACTGTCTTTTTCGTGAACGTTCCTTGCTTCGAAATAATACCGCTGGCCGCCCTTCACGGCGAGTATGTGGAGGTCATAGTTGAGTTTATCGTTGAGGCCTTCGCTGAATACACCATTCCTGCGCGGGATGCGTTGGAAGCTATTTAGTTTCTTGGGCAAGAGGTACACCCGTAACTGATCAAAGCTGGCGGTCTCTTTAACCTGTACGGTAAACGGATTGTATTTCAGCGTAGCTGTTTTCCCCGTTACGCGGTCGGTATAAGTAGAGGTCGTCCTACTTGCCGTTGCATCGAAAACAAACTTGTCGATGTTCTTCCAACCTGTATTGCGGATTTGCGCAACAAACGCACGCCGCGGTACCTGCCTTTTAATGCAGTGGCCGTAAAGCTGCTTGTAGGCTTCGCAACCATTGAACGTGACCTCTCTTTGGAATCGCTGTATTTTCTCCGACCATTGCCTATTGCCATCAGCATTGGCTCGTCTCCACGCTTCAAGATCCAATGTGTCTTGTTCATTCCAGAATTCTTGCTGGGTCTTGGAAATAATTTCACGCTCCGCTTTACTCCATTCATGATAAGCTTCGGCCAATCTTTTGGCTGCGTGGTCAGGAAGGTTTACACGACCGTCATACTGATCGGCGAATTGTTGAAATTCATCGAACCCTGTACTAACCATTTGCAGGTCTATGCTTCTCATACTTTTTCCTAATTGCGTCACATAGGCGTCTAGAACTTCATTTGAGCAGGTCGCGAAAATGGCTGGTAGTCGTTCTTCAAATGCGCGCGTTGCCAAATTGGTGTTGTTGAATCGTTCGTTCCAAATGGCTTTGATGTTTGCTGGATCCACTCCCAATTCTCGATTTACCGGCACTTGAATGGGGTTGACAATAGAATCGATAAGCACATCGTCGAAGACCTGGGTCATATTGCCTAAAGAATCTTCAACCCATCTAATCGGCACTAGCTGTGGCTCCACCTCCTCGGCTGTAAAGACGACTGCACCAGTTGCCTCTTCTACCCAACTAAAACTGTAATACAAACTGTCGGTGAATGACCGATCAGAGTACGCTTCTTCAATTTTCTCCAATGTAGGTATGTACTGCGGTGGATAGAAATCAAGTGAGCGTATATCCACGGGAACGAGTGACCTCATGAGTGGTTGAGGGTCTTGCCAATCGATGCTTCCATCTTCTTGTTCAACTCCGGAAAACAACTGCATGCGGCGTCGATTTCCATCGTCAGGCACAGAAACAGAAATCGGTTTGTTCTGATCGATGATCAGATCCTTGCCCTTGGCTTTCGCATTCAAGAAAAACATGCCACCAGTTTCAAGCAACCGTCCACCACTTGTTGTAGATAAGCCAGCCTTCAGGATATCAGCAGCGTTCAACGCTTCTTTGAATTCCACCTGTATTGGCCCACTTACCGCTGAGCCATCAGCATATTTGAGCGCACCCTTGGGAATATCCAGCACATCGCCTCCTTTCGTTATCAAGGTTTCATCTTTCTCCGCATCGAGGGCGTAAAATTGACTTTCCAGTTTAAAAGATGTGGAAGGCTGCTTTTCGGAAGCACTGCGTTCAACACTGGTGTCCATCTTCGTATGATCGATTAGGGTTTCCGCCTGCTCCACTGGCGTTGGTTGTTCTACCGTTTGCCGTGTGGTCGGTTGCTGCAAGGACAGCCAAGCGAATGCCAGCAAGGCGACAACCAAAGCTCCTCCTAGCGCAGGCCCCCATTTACCTAGCCGATATGAACGATAGGCTGAATCTGCCGAAGCCTTCAAACGGATACGTTCCAATCCTTGACGCAATGCGTATTGATCCTGCACCAATGCCTGTAATTCTGCATTGCTGTTCATGCGCTTTTCGAAAGCACGTGCATCATCAGCAGTTAATTGACCGTCTAAATACCGATCGACCAATTCCATTAATTCCAATTCCTTTCTCATCGTTTCAGGGGTTCAGTATTTCTGTAACGACGGTTTGCTCATGAATTCTCCTGAATCGTTTACGCGCCTCCTCTAAGCATTTGTACTTGCGGGTCTTTGCTGCTCCTGTGCCTTTAAAGTGCAGGGCCGTTGCAATGGTTTGCAAGTCTTCTTTCTTGAGGTAGAAACGCTTCAGGATATCAATGCATTTATCACCTAATGAACGCAGTGCTTTTTCTGCAGAACGAAAACGCGATTCTGTTTCTAGCAAGGAATTGATATCATCGTCTTCAGGCTCATGGGCAAGTGTGATCTCCTTACCGCGCTTTCTCGATTCATCGCGCCACAAATTGCGGCAGACCGCATAGAGGTAAGTGCCCACTTTGGCGGAGAGCGAAAAAGCAGGGTCATTCAACTTGCCATGTAAAATGATCAAGCCTTCTTGAAAAATGTCCTTGGCTTCTTCAGCGCTTCCACCGTTTTTCTTGATCAGGGCAGCAACTTTTGGCAACTCGGCGTACAACGCCTTGAACGCCTTCCGTTCTTGACCATCTCGCAGATGGGCTATGATGATATCGTCCTTCATGTTCAACCGTCTTTACCCCTTAATGGCGAGAAAACGGAAAGGTGACCCTGTGGGGGGGAAGTTAATTGGTTAATGGTTGGTAGTAACGGTTATTGGTTAATGGGAGACGAGCAGACACTTGTGCAGTAGATCGAATAGCGGACCATTAGATAAGTAAGAAAGCAATATCAATTCTCAAAAATGAAAAAATCTCTCGAATACCATACCCAACCTCGGTCTACCTCCATTGTCGATGAACAGTATATTTGTTCTTTCACAATCAAACTATTAGATATGCAGTTGGTTCAACGGGTTTTGTGCTTTTTAGTAAAAGAGAGTTTCTTGCCTTTGGTACTTTTAATCAGTTTATCCTCCAGCGCTGCGGAAGAAAAGCTAAATCCTAAACATGTAGAAGATGTAACGAGCAGAATTCTTTTGGTCGGGCTGCAAGACGTGGATGAAGACCAAATTGGAAAGTGGAAAAAAAAGGGAATGAAAAAGCCCGAATTGGCTGGGTCAATGGACTCGTTAATTCTCAAGCATAAAAATCGTGTAGAACGTTACAACAAGAGATTGGTAGAAATTGCGAAGAACCATTGGACATTGAATGACTCCATTGAATTCAGGCCCCTCGCTGATTTTGAAGATTTGAGTAAATCTTCAAAAAAATACTCCGTTTTATGGTTTAGGGAAAGAATGCCAGCTGGCATTGAAACGGATTTTGTAACGGAGATATCGAGATTACGGTACATTGATATGCCCGCCCTGTACTATGGGCGGCTTGAGAAGTACAAGGAATATGGCACTGAATATATATTCACCTTGAACACGGGAGCAGTGGAAATCGGAGCAAAGCTGTTATTGGCTATGAAGTTGATGCAAGCGCACATCTCTTACATAGCTCAGACCAAGGATAAGTCTGAATTCAAGGATTTCGCTAGAATCCAGGCGAAGGAAAACTGTAAAAAACTGAACGGCGGAACAATACTGGTCAATGAGACTAGTATTGCACGCAAAACGACAATCGATCAATTGACTTCGGTTTATACCATCGGGAGTATTGAATCATTCAACCAATCGGATATAGAACAGGCAATCCTGAATGAGGATAGTACGATCATCGGCTTTTCCTTTCTGTGGCGAATAGTTAGTTCGTCAAATTCCTTCGCTACTCAGTTCATGCGTTGCTTCATTGATGTTGGTAGCGGCGAGATATTCAGTTGTAGTGGAACGCAGTTAGGGGATTATTCAAGAACATCATTCCGAGAAAAGGAATTTACGGATTTGGTTAAATGCAGTGAATAGCAGAAAAGAAGCTTGTTCTCGCTGGCTTTGAATCCAAAACCAGCGAATGTTAAAAAGATAGGAAAGTCATTTGTTAATGGGATAATTCTTTGGCAACCATTAACCATTAACCATTAACTCCTTGGGCACCAAGCAAACC
>CAZPEQ010000266.1:0-4277 GCA_964585605.1 uncultured Weeksellaceae bacterium
CTCATAACGTACCACGCACTCATTTGTCCGCAATCCTCATTACCTATAATACCGTCAGGCGCATCTGCGTACATTTCATCAAGAATACGTCTAACGTACTTTCTTGTTTGCTCGGGCACTCCAGCACGATTATACAAGTAGGCCATGTGGTGCGATGGCTCATTGCCGTGCACGTATTGACCGATCAGGCCCGTTATGTCAGCTTGGTCTCGACCAGTTGTTTTTTCTGCCGCCTCGAATATGTCGTCCAAATAATGCCGCAATTCTCCATCTACTAAGCGATCATATTCATCTAATTGATGTTGCACACACAATCGATATTGCCATGCATTCGCTTCGGTAAAATGAAAATTGACCTCGAAAGGGTCGAACGATTGAATGAAGCCACCATTCTTACGCGGACGAAAAAAGCCACTTTCCTTATCAAACAGATTCTTCCAAGCATTTGCGCGTTTTTGGAAAGTTTGATCGGTAGCGGTAAATGCACTTTGCTTAGCTGCCCCTGATGCTTGAAGGAAGTTGCGTATGCAGGCATCGTCATAGGTATACTCTAGGGTCTTGCTCACGCTTTCTGCTTCGTCCTCACTGCCGATATAGCCTTTTTCGCGAAGGGCTTTAAGCCCCGGTACATCGCGGTTAGCACTGGCCAGCATAGCTTCCAATGCCAACTCTTCATCAAAGCCGCGAATACCCTTGGCGTAGGCATCTGCTATGACACTAACGCTGTGGTAACCTATCATGCAGTCTGTTTCGTTCCCCCACAGTTCCCAGACCGGTAATCGGCCTCCATCCTTATAGTTCAATAACATGGTATTGATCCAGTCACTCGTGATTTCGGGCTCAAGAATGGTCATTAAGGGATGTAGGGCGCGGTAGGTGTCCCATAAGCTGAAAACCGTGTATACATCTCGGTCAGAGCTATGGATCTCTCCATCCATTCCTCGATATTGTCCATCAACATCATTGAACAAGTACGGTGCAATGTAGCAGTGATACAGGGCAGTGTAGAATATGCGTTGTTGCTCGTGTGTTCCACCTTTTACCTTGATCTTACTTAGCTTCAAGTTCCACCGGTTCACCGCGGAAGTAGCTACTTGGTCAAAATCCCACTCGGGTATTTCCGCCTCCAGATTCTTGCGCGCACCTTCAATGCTCACAGCGCTGATACCGACTTTTAATATTAACTGATTGTCACTCTTTCGCACTGGTTTTCGAGCCTTTGGGTTTATGTTTTTGGAATTGATGGCTTCACTTAAATCAAAACGAAATGCAGCCTTGTTCCCATTGATGGTATCGGCAACAATGGCATGGTCGGTTTGGATACAATAGAATAACCTTTGCTTGTTGGCCCAAGACGAAGAACTGCGCTCTCCAACGATCTCCCAACGGCCATTTTTTTGGATGGAACTGGTTAGAACCAAGTCGCGGTGATCCAGATCCAACACCAGCCACGCCTCTTCTTCCTTGTTGTAGGTATACCGGTGCATGCCCGCACGCGGAGTGGTGGTCAACTCCACGTCAATGTTCTCGTCGGCCAAGTGCACTGCATAGAACCCGGCATGAGCTTTCTCTTTTTCATGAGAGAAGGAAGAGCGATAGATGGATGAATCAAAGGAGAACGAACCGCTCATGGGTTGAACCAGCACGTCTGCCAGATCAGAAACTCCCGTGCCACTGAGGTGTGTATGGCTAAAACCGTAAATATGTTCATCGTTGTAATGATAGCCTCCGCAACCATCCCATTCAACAGGGCTAATGCGCGTATCGGGACTGAGCTGAACCAAGCCGAATGGGCTGGTTGCACCAGGAAAAGTGTGTCCGTGCCCGCCAGTGCCTACGAAGGGGTTTACCAAATCCACGGCATAATTGGGTTCTATTTCTTGGGCACTGGTTGTACATGCCAATAGCAGCGCTAATAACAGCAGAAAAGAAGTTCGCATGAAACGAAATTACGACCTAGTCTAGAGTGTAAGGGCAGCTGCACCTAATATGGCCGCATCGTCTTCCGGTAATTCACTGAGTAAAATAGGCACTTGCCCTTTATGCATGGGCATTAAGAATTCCTCAAACCGCATTCGAAGCGGCGCCAACAGGAGGTCTCCACTTCTTGCGATACCGCCGAATAGGACGATCTTACTGGGTGCGAAAATGGCTACCGCAGTAGCCAATCCTATTCCTAACCACCGTGCGGTGCTGGTAAAGGTTTGTAAGGCCACGTGATCACCGTCTTGTGCTGCTTTTGCGATTGGCAATACTCCTAGATTTTGCAGCAGGTCCTCATTGTCCGCCAATTCGCGGTATGTCTCTCGCATGCCGCGTATGCTCACGTACGCCTCTAAACAGCCTTTACATCCACATGAACAGGTACGTCCGTCGATGACAATGTTGCTATGGCCAAGTTCCCCTGCGTTTCCTCGTGCACCTAGTATAAGCTGGTTGTTGGAGATAAATCCACTTCCAAGACCAGTTCCTAGTGTTATCACAAGTAGATCGGCGCACCCTTGGCCCACACCATACTTGCCGATTCCCATAGCAGCCGCATTCGCATCATTGCCTAGCGTGCATGGGGTCTTCAAGTATTCCTGCATCATTGCAGCTAAAGGGAAAGAACCCGACCAAGGCAAATTAGGAGCTTGTTCGATGCAGCCGTTTAACTGATTACCATTAGGAGCGCCAATACCAACTGCTTTTAATGATTTGCCTGCGGTCAATTGCAGCACGGCCTCTCCTAATTCAGCGGCAAAATCCGCAGGAGTTCCCGCTGTCGGGGTGCTGATGCGCGCTCTAGCAGTAACCTTGCTATCCTCAACTATACCAAGTTTTACGCTGGTTCCTCCAATGTCAATACCGATTCTCATGCATTGCTGAATTTGTATGAACTTGCTGCGTACCAGGCGATGTAGCCGTAACAACCAATCAGGAGGATTAAAGCGAATTTGAATCCGAAATTATCGGTGAGGAGACCGTAAAGCGGAGGAATAATGGCACCTCCAAAGATTGCGGTACATAGAATACCGGAACCTCTGGGTTTGTATTCACCCAATCCTTCAATGGCCTCCGTGAAAATGGTAGGGAACATGATCGAGTTGAACAAGCCTACGAGTAGAATACTCCACATGCTCAAAAATCCGGTTGAGACCATGGAGATGATTATCAATGAAATCGCACCTGAACCCGCAATTGTAAGGACTTTTGCAGGCTTGACTACTCTGTTTAGCAGTGATCCAATAAACCGCCCAATCATTGCCGCTCCCCAGTAAAAGGCCACGAATTCGCCAACAATCGATTCCTCGCTTACAGTAGATAGATCCTCTCCCAACAGAGCCTTGACGATCTGGCTCATAGAGGAAGATTCCTTGATTGGTCCGGCCATGTTCATTTCTATGAAATAGTTGGTCAAGTAACTGCCGATGGCTACTTCTGCGCCCACGTAAAGGAATATGGCCAGTGCGCCATACATTAGTTTTTTCTTTCGAAAAAGAAGAGCATAGTCTCCAGTACTGTTGGTTGCCAACAATTTGGGAAGTTTGGAAAGGAGCACTAAAACCGATAGCAGCACAAGACTCAATGCGAGGAATAAAAACGGACTTTGGACAGCAGTAGCCTCTGCATTGAAGTAGGCCGTTTTGGCTGCGGCATCCAGGGCAGCGATCTCTTCGCTGTTCTTGACTTGATCGCTCAAAATCAATTTTGCGCCAATAAGCGGCGCAATTGTAGTTCCGAGGGAATTGAACGCTTGGGATAGGTTCAAGCGGCTAGAAGCCGTCTCTTCAGGCCCTAGAACCGCCACAAATGGATTTGCAGCTACCTGAAGAACGGCGATGCCCATCGCTAAAATGAAATAAGCCAAGAGGAACACGGGAAATAACCGGAAACTAGCGGCTGGCCAGAATAAGGAGGATCCAACGCCCATGATGACCAGGGCGATTACCATGCCCTGTTTGTAGCCGATCTTAGTCATAAGACCACCAGCAGGAATGGAAATGAGGAGAAAGGGGGTAAAAAAAGCGAATTGTACCAAGCCTGCCTGGAAGTAGCTTAATTCAAATATTTCCTTCAATCGGGGAATCAACGAATCCACAAGTACCGTGATAAAACCCCACATGAAGAACAATGAGGTCAATACAATGAACGGAATCAGGTATTGGTTCTTTGTACCATTGGTCATGTGGGCAAGATACGTTTCGCCGTAATTCGCGGTGTCCGCTATATTCGTTCATTATGAAGAATCGACGTGAATTTCTAAAGACGGGATTAGTTGGGGCAGTTGCGGCAGT
>CAZPEQ010000267.1:0-4267 GCA_964585605.1 uncultured Weeksellaceae bacterium
CGTAAGGGAACTCTAGCCCTTTTGAAGCGTGGATGGTCATCAACGAAACGTAGTCCTGGTTTTCGTTGTCGTCCTTGTCGGCATCGGTCAATAGAGCCACATCAACCAAGAAGTCGCTGAGGGTGCGTAATTCACCTTCTTCGGCTTCTTCACTGAACTCTTTCAGGCCAGCCAACAACTCTTGAATGTTCTCGAATCTGCTTATCCCTTCTGGTGTCCGGTCTTTATACAAGTCCTTCAACAGGCCAGTGCTCCTTGCAATGTGTTCACCTACATCAGAAGCAGGGTGCTTTGCTTGTAGCACCTGAAACGCCTTGATCATAGTCACGAAATCCGCGATCTTACGTTTTGTAGCATTGTTTATGTGTACTTGCTCAAGGTGTTCGGTTATGACTTGCCAAATAGGAAGTTTCAACTTGTCACCAGCCAGCATGAGCTTTTCCTGTGTGGTCTTACCTATTCCACGTATGGGGTAGTTGATCGTGCGCAACAGAGCTTCTTCATCTTTTGGATTGCAAACCAACCTGAAGTAGCCCAGTAGGTCTTTGATCTCTTTTCGCTGGTAAAACGAGAGTCCTCCGAAAATACGGTAGGGGATGTTCAGTTTGCGCAAAGCCTCCTCCATCGACCGACTTTGCGCGTTCGTTCGGTAAAGGATTGCAAAAGCACTGTTCTTTTGCTGCTCCTGCATCCTGCTCTCGAATATTTGCGCAGCCACCATCCGGCCTTCTTCGTTGTCGCTTGGAGCCTTGTCTACTCGGATCTTTTCGCCCTGCTCATTCTGTGTCCAAACACTTTTCTCGATCTGATCCTTGTTATTGGATATGATGCTATTCGCCGCGTCCACGATCGTTTGGGTAGAACGGTAATTTTGCTCCAGCTTAAATAACTGGTGGTCAGGATAATCTGTCCTGAAGTTCAGGATATTTTGGATGTTAGCTCCTCGGAATGCGTAAATGCTTTGGCTATCATCTCCTACTACTGTCAAATTCTCATGTCTTGCGGCCAAGGTTCGTACAATGTTGTATTGGCACAGGTTTGTGTCTTGGTACTCATCCACTAACACATATTCAAAGCGTTTTTGGTATTTCACCATCGCTTCAGGATGATCACGGAACAAGGTATTTGTGTTGAAGAGTAGGTCATCGAAGTCCATAGCGCCAGAGCGGAAACACTTCAAGGCATAGCGCATGTATATCTGACCTAATTCCGTGCGTCCACTGGATCGGTCGGCGTTCATGAGTTCCGTATTGTTCAGGTAGTCATTAGGACCGATCAGGTTGTTCTTAGCCATGGAGATCTTTGCATGAACACCCGCAGGCTTATACACCTTGTCGTCCAGCTTCATCTCCTTTAAGATCCCTTTGATCGCATTTCTGCTATCGTAGGAATCGTAGATCGTGTAATTCGACGGGTAGCCGATCAAATGGCCTTCTGCTCTTAATATTCTGGCGAAGACGCTGTGAAATGTGCCCATCCATAGATTCTTCGCCTCGTGCCCGCCTACAATGGAGGCGATCCGGTGCTTCATCTCCTTGGCAGCCTTATTCGTGAAGGTCAAAGCAAGGATTTTGAAGGCATCTACCTTGTTGGCTTGCATCAAATGGGCAATGCGGTGCGTAAGCACCCGTGTTTTACCCGAACCAGCTCCCGCAATGATCATCGATGGGCCTTCCGTGGCCAGCACCGCATTACGCTGCGCCTCATTCAATCCCTCTAAGTGGTCCATGACCCCGCAAAGGTACGGTGAATAACGCTGTAACCCTTTCGTGGCAACGATTTGTGGATAAATTCATTCCAGGTGGTGGAAGGCTGGGACTACTTCGGTTGCTCAAAGCGATAAATAAGCGCTTGAAACCACTGAAAAAACATTCAACACAGGTTGGTTAGAAAGTTAATTCTCGTACATTTGCAGCCCGTTTTTCGCCACATCCGGCCTGAAAATCGGCTGAAAGACCATTGTATAAAGAGAATGCCAACAATTCAACAGTTAATCCGCAAAGGCAGAACAAGTAAGCGTTCTGTGAGTAAGTCGGTAGCGCTCACCAGATGTCCTCAACGTCGCGGTGTGTGTACGAAAGTCTATACGACTACACCTAAGAAGCCAAACTCTGCGCTGCGTAAAGTTGCGAAGGTTCGTTTGACCAACGGGTATGAAGTCATTGCATATATAGGTGGTGAAGGGCATAATCTTCAGGAGCACTCAATTGTATTGGTGCGCGGTGGTCGTGTAAAGGACTTGCCTGGTGTGAAGTATCATATTGTACGAGGTGTTCTGGATACAGCGGGTGTTGAGGGCCGCAATCAGCGTCGTTCTAAGTATGGTACTAAACGTCCTAAGAAATAAGGTGGAACGATGAGAAGAAGTAGAGCTAGAAAATTTGTCATCCTACCTGATCCGAAGTTTGGAGAGGTTGAGGTTACGCGTTTCGTGAACAACTTGATGCTTGATGGAAAGAAGAGCAAGGCATTGAAGATCTTCTACGATTCAATTGACATCATTGCGGAAAAGAACAAGGATGTTGAGGACGTGATTCCGCTCGACGTTTGGCGTAAGGCGGTAGTCAACGTTACACCTCAAGTAGAGGTTCGAGCACGACGTGTTGGTGGTGCGAACTTTCAGATTCCTACTCCTGTGCGTGATGATCGCAAAAAGAGTTTGGGTATCAAATGGCTGATCGGTGCAGCGCGTAAGCGCAATGAGCGTAACATGGCGCAGCGTTTGGCTAATGAGATCATGGCAGCGGCTCGTGAAGAGGGTGCTGCATTTAAGAAAAAAGAAGAAGTACATAGGATGGCCGAGGCGAACAAAGCGTTCAGCCACTTCCGGTTCTGATTAATCCTTGAGAAAGAGAGATGGCTAGAGATCTTAAATACACGCGTAATATCGGCATCATGGCGCACATTGATGCTGGTAAGACCACTACTACAGAGCGTATTCTGTATTACACTGGTCTGTCGCACAAGATCGGTGAGGTTCATGATGGTGCTGCTACCATGGACTGGATGGAGCAGGAGCAGGAGCGTGGTATCACGATCACATCTGCAGCAACTACTACATTCTGGAACTACCGGGAGAAGGAGTTCAAGATGAACATCATTGACACGCCGGGTCACGTTGACTTTACCGTTGAGGTGGAGCGTTCTCTTCGTGTATTAGATGGCGCGGTTGCTCTATTCTGTGCAGTAGGTGGTGTTGAGCCACAGTCTGAAACGGTTTGGCGACAGGCAGATAAGTACAATGTGCCACGAATCGGGTTTGTGAATAAAATGGATCGTTCCGGTGCCAACTTCTTTGAAGTGGTTGAGCAGGTGAAGGATCGTTTGGGTGCTGTTCCAGTGCCTTTGCAGGTGCCTATTGGTTCTGAGGCTGAGTTTACGGGTGTAGTCGATCTCATTAATAACCGGGCAATGGTCTGGAATGAGAAGGACATGGGAATGACATGGGATGAAATTCCTATTCCTGACGACTTGAAAGAGACTGTTGAAGAGTGGAGAGGTAAGTTGATCGAATCTGTTGCAGAAACGAATGACACCTTAATGGAGAAGTATTTCGAGGATCCAAATTCGCTTACCGAAGCGGAGATTTTGGAAGCCTTGCGTACGGCTACCTGTGAAATGAAGATCACGCCTATGTTCTGTGGGTCTGCCTTCAAGAACAAGGGAGTGCAAACCATGCTAGATGGTGTTATGGCCTTGTTGCCTTCGCCTGTAGACGTGGATGCGATCACGGGTATTAACCCGAGGACAGATGAGGAAGAGACGCGTCGTCCTGATACGACTGAGCCATTTAGTGCTTTAGCGTTCAAAATCGCTACCGACCCATTCGTAGGTCGTTTGTGCTTCTTCCGTGCTTACTCCGGTAAGTTGGATGCGGGTTCGTATGTCTTGAACATGCGTACCAGTAAGAAGGAGCGTATCTCACGTATCTTCCAGATGCACTCGAATAAGCAGAATTCGATCGAAGCTTTGGAGGCGGGTGATATTGGAGCAGGTGTTGGCTTTAAGGACATTCGTACGGGTGATACTTTGTGTGACGAGAAGTCGCCTATCGTGCTTGAGAGCATGAGTTTCCCAGATCCGGTGATTGGTGTGGCTGTAGAGCCTAAGACGCAAGCAGATATGGATAAGCTGGGAACGGCTTTGGGTAAGCTCTCTGAGGAGGACCCAACCTTCCAGGTGCGTACTGATGAGGATAGTGGCCAAACCGTTATTAGCGGAATGGGTGAGCTTCACCTTGAGATCATCGTTGATCGTTTGAAGCGTG
>CAZPEQ010000268.1:0-4256 GCA_964585605.1 uncultured Weeksellaceae bacterium
GCTTGATGAAGATCGCCAACGATATACGTATGCTAAGCTCTGGTCCGCGCAGTGGTATAGGTGAGATCATCATTCCGAGCAATGAACCGGGTTCTTCGATCATGCCGGGTAAAGTGAACCCAACGCAGTGTGAAGCGCTTACCATGCTAGCAGCACAAGTAATGGGTAATGATGTAGCGGCCAGTGTTGGTGGCAGTAACGGACATTTTGAATTGAATGTCTTCAAGCCCATGATTGCACGTAACGTATTGGAAAGTGCGCGCTTGATCGGTGATGGCTGTGTTTCCTTCAGCCATAACTGTGCAGCGGGCATTGAGCCTAACCACAGTGTGATCAAACGCTTATTGGATAACTCCTTGATGCTGGTAACTGCTTTGAACCCGCACATTGGGTATTACAAAGCCGCAGAGATCGCACAGAAAGCACACGTCGATGCCAGCACGCTGAAAGAAGCGGCGCTTGCATTAGGTCACCTCACTGCCGAGCAATTCGACGAGTGGGTGGATCCGAAGAAGATGGTGTGATCTTGTGGTGGCGCACAGCAGTTAGCAGTGCGAGCTGATAAGTAGACCGCATGAACACGTGCCGTCAGTACCATTTAGGCTAGTTCGTGAGCCCTTTGAACGGGCCACGCATCGTCGTAGCCGGCTTTCCATTTTTCGGATTCCAGTTCCTCCTGTGTGGTCAAACAAGCATCCAGATCAGCTCTGATCTGCGCTTCATCCATATCCTGTCCGATGAATACAATCTCATTTCTTCGATCACCGAAGGTCTTGTCCCAGTCGGCCTCGATCTCTTTCTGGTTTTCCACAAAAGCGGCATAACGACTGCGTTCATCGAACGGCATACTGATCCACCATACACCTGCACTGTCGGCTCGTACCGAACCACCTGCTTGGCCCCAGGTCAATGCCTGTTCCGGCCTTGATGCCAACCAAAACAAGCCTTTACTACGCAAGATCGAATACGGGAAATCGTGCTGAACGAAGTGCCAGAACCGTTCCGGGTCAAAGGGTATTGTACTTCGGTAAACGAAAGACCCAATGCCGTACTCGTCCGTTTCTGGGGTGTGCTCCTCTTTGTTCAGCTCGGCTATCCAGCCTGCGCTTTGCTCCGCTTTTTCAAAATCGAAAAGGCCTGTGCTCAAAATTGTGCTGGGTGCCACTTTCCCGAAAGTGGACTCAATGATCTGAGCATGCTGATTGAGTTTTTGAATGGCCCTTTTCAGCACTTCCAGTGTCGATTTATCTACCAGATCGGTTTTGTTCAAAATAATGACATTGGCGAATTCAATTTGGTCTACCAGTAGGTTTACGATCGTACGTTGATCACCTTCAATATCAGATAGGTTCCTATCCTTCAGCATCTCAGGGCTGCCGAAATCTTTGAAGAAGTTGAACGCATCTACCACCGTGACCATCGTATCTACATAGCTGAAACGAGACAGGTCAATGTTATGTTCATCATCGACGAAGGAGAAAGTTTGAGCCACGGGTATAGGCTCGCTGATCCCTGTACTTTCAATGAGCAAGTAATCGAAACGCTTTTCTTTCGCCAAACGTTCCACTTCGATCATCAGATCTTCCCGTAGAGTACAACAGATACAGCCGTTGCTCATTTCCACTAGTTTTTCCTCAGTTCGGGAAAGTGTGTTTTCGCTCTTCACAAGCTCGGCATCCACATTCACCTCGCTCATGTCATTGACGATCACGGCGACTTTAAGGCCTTCCTTATTGTGAAGCACATGATTTAGTAAGGTGGTCTTTCCGGCTCCAAGGAAGCCGCTCAGTACGGTAACCGGTAGTCTATTTCCCATTATGACGTTTCAACATGTTTTGACGTATACCCCTGCACGGTGTGTTGTGGGCTCGCATTGACAATATTTCCGGTTAAACAGGTGCAATGCGATCAAGAGAAGGGCGCTCAAATACTTCCACAGGTCAGCAATAGGAAATAACGAGACTTTTTCGTTAACGACGAGAAGGCTTAGTAACACCCAACTTCCGAATAGGGAATACTTCATCCATGCTTTGCTCGTGCGCTTAGCGGAGTAGTAAACAGCGAAGAAGGTGATCGCAATGAACACATAATCTATGCTGCTCCACCAGGTTGGACCGGAATCGCAACATGCAGCAACTGAACAACTTTGGGCAACGAACAACAAAGGTGTAACGGCGCAATGCACGGCACACAAAACGCTCGCCGCGCTTCCCACCAAATCAGATTTTGACCGTATCAGCTCCATGCTCTTAATGCAACAGGGTCGCAAATATATTGGATTATTTTGAAGTGCAACTTAGTTGCAATAAATTTCGGCAATGGGCATAATCCGGAAAACAAAGTCCGTCAAAGCAGTGCTTCGAGAATTCGATGAATCGAACGACGCGGTATCAGTAGTGGATTTAGTGGAAGATCTGCAAGGCGAAATGAACAAGTCTACCGTATACCGTATTCTTGAACGGCTTCAAGATGATGGAATACTTCATTCATTTACGGGAAGGGAGGGCCTAACATGGTACGCGAAGTGTTCAGATTGCACAACAGATACCCATATCGATGCACATCCTCATTTTCAGTGCAGCAAATGCGGGAAAGTGGAATGCTTGGAATTCAAGGTTCCCATACCCAAACTGCCTCACCATAAAGTGGACACCACGGAATTCCTCATGGTGGGTCAATGCGCGCAATGCAGGAACTAAATGGGTGTAGCGGTATCAGCCACTTTTGTGTCCGCCACGTCTGATAATAAATCGCTCATCAAGCAATCCGTGCAACTGTTCACTTCATCTTCGCTCCATTCAGGATATCGAACATGAAGAAGCTCGTGGATGATATCTTCCTCCACGAGTGATCTAGTGTGGTGGATAGTGGCTTCCTTCTTTTCTACATCAATGGATATACCAACGAACTCATGGCCCGGCGTACCTCCTTTCAAGGCGTCAACCACCTGCATTTCCGCAATTGGTTCACAGCCAACTTCCCAATCGGCAATACCCATCGCGGTCTGCCATTTCCTGAGAAGATCTAAGCCTGCGCGAGTAATCGCAGGGGACCGCTGAAACTTACTTGAGCTTTTGTCCTTGCTCTTTTGATAATACTCTCCAACACTCATGAGGACCTGACTGCGATTTCGCCACCGCAAAGTAACGGCCATTTTTCTCGCGGACCTCATATTCGTTTGAGTCAAACTTGGATTTGCTCTTTACGTCGTAAAAACTCAGTGTTTCCTTCATACCAGTGTGTATTTGAACCGGAAGACAATTAGTCTGCTTGGCTTCCAATAGCGAATGTAATCAAACTTTAAGGGTGCATTTGGCCTTGAACCGGAGGATATGACCAAGCTCCAATGTGGATAACTCCTTAAAGCTTGTGCTGGCCTTGAACCTGTAGGTTGACTACTTACCAAGCCACGGAAATCGCGCAAAACACGTATAGACGCAAGCACACTGAGAGAAGCGGTTTTAGCGTTGAGCCTACCTAGCCGCTAAGCAGTTCGATGAGTGGGTGGATCCCAAGAAGATGGTGTAACACGATTAACGGCTATGCTGGCTGTGCTTGCGCACCATGGAGTTATTTCCTGCGCCAGCTGCTTTCAATCTTACAACCACTTGCCCGTAGCAAGGCTAATATCGGACAGCGGGCATCGACCTTACTTCCCAAGGTTTTTACTTGCTCGTCGCTTGCTTCTCCTGTTACAACTGCATTCAGTCGTACTTGTTTGTAGCTGCCGTTCGAATGATCAGCCATCCCCATGAAACCCGCTAAGTCAAGGTCAATTTCAACATCGATATTAATTTGTTCTATACCCAGGGAAAGTTCTTCGGCAACAACTTGCGCTTGCTCATTTTGACATCCAGCTAGAGCGGCTGTGAAGTATTGCATGGGGTTAGGCCCCGAGTTTGATCCTCCGTCATCAACGGGCTCGTCTAATTGAAGCATCCATTCGGTATTCGTGATGTTGACTTTGGTTGGCCATCCATTCCCTTGCGCTTCTGCTTTGAAGGTCTCTAAATGTGCATTCTCCATGTTTTGCGTTCGTTCTTTTACGTTGATCTTGTTTTTGATTCCGCTAAGGGTCTCAATGTACGATATGTGTTTTGATGCTGGCGGTACTTGCTCTATCGCCTTTAAGTGTGCATATCAATCCAACCTCATTAGAATATGGAGGATTGCGTTTTAGTGGTGAAGGCCTCTAAGAATTGCATACCTCTACTTGAATTGCCTTTCGCATTCAATTTAGGACTCCATACCGCTAT
>CAZPEQ010000269.1:0-4245 GCA_964585605.1 uncultured Weeksellaceae bacterium
GAACACCCGTTCCTGATCTTGGAATCGACTTAGATCCTTGGTAAAAAGAATAAAGCCCAAGTCAATAAGTGGCAGAATAAAGAACCCGCCGCCCAGCGTTGCCGCGTAAACAATGGGCACGGTCGATTTGGTGCCGAGGTAAAGGCGGTGCCCGCCAAAAGGCCCCAGTAAAATGGCCAAAGCAGCTGCCACGGCCCGTTTGTTCTCCTTCACTTTTACAGCAGGTGGTGCTTCCCATTCCACTTGGGCCAGGACATCAAGTACCTCGTTTCGCTGAAAAGGCCCCGCAGCAAAGTTCTCAGAAGAACCAAGCAGCATGAGAGCGAAGAGTATGCAAAAACGACCCATTTGTGCAGTAAAGGTAAAGGCACGAAAAAGGGCGGTGCTTCAACACCGCCCTTTGCTATCAATTTAGAAATGCTTCTTATTTGCCAGCGTTGTAACGCGCGGCTACAGCGTCCCAGTTGACCACGTTCCAAAATGCAGATACGTAATCTGGACGGCGGTTCTGGTAGTTCAGGTAATACGCATGCTCCCACACGTCCAAACCAAGAACGGGTGTGCCCCCACAACCAATACCTGGCATTAAGGGATTGTCTTGGTTCGCCGAAGAGCAGATCTCCAGCTTGCCTCCTGCATGAACGCACAACCAGGCCCAACCAGAGCCAAAACGGGTGCCCGCTGCTTTTGCGAATGCTTCTTTCATGGCGTCCAAAGAACCGAACGAATCGTTGATCGCGTTTAGGAGGTCGCCTGCAGGAGCGCCGCCGTTAGGCCCCATCACTTCCCAGAATAGGCAGTGATTGTAATAACCACCGCCATTATTGCGCACCGCGTTGTTATTCATGTCCAAGCCGCCAAGGATCTCTTCGATGGATTTGCCAGCTAGTTCAGTTCCTTCAATAGCTGCGTTCAGCTTCGTGGTGTAGCCATTGTGGTGTTTGCCGTGGTGTATCTCCATGGTCCTAGCGTCAATATGTGGTTCCAATGCATCGTGAGCATAGGGTAGTGCGGGCAGTTCGAAAGCCATTGTAGTTCGTTTAGTTGTTGGGCCGCAAATATAACCGTCCGGAAGCGCCAACTATTGGTCAATTGGTTTGTATGCGTACATTTACCGCCTAGTCCTAACAGAAAAAACAAAAAACGACAATGATCAGGAAGTTCGCAATGTTCGCTTTAGTAGCAGCTCTTACAGTAGGCTGTAGCGACGCAGTTGATAGTGTAGAGAAAGCAGCGGGTGCAGCTAAAGACGCGGCAGGTGAAGCTGTTGATGCTGCCGGAGACGCTGCTGAAAAAGCAGGAGACATGGCAGGTGAAGCTGTAGACGCAGCTGGCGATGCTGCTGAAAAAGCAGGGGACATGGCAGGCGAGGCGGTTGACGCAGTTGGCGATGCAGCCGGAGAAGCTGCTGACAAAGCTGGTGAGATGGCAGGCGATGCGATGGACAAGGCCGGTGAAATGAAAGACGACGCCATGGACAAAGCTGGTGAGATGAAAGACAAAGCCATGGATAAGGCTGGTGAAATGAAAGACGGTATTAAGAACTAAGTTGCTTGATTACTTAGTCTACCAAACAGAAAAGGGGCTTTAAGCCCCTTTTCTTGTTTTAAGATGTTTCCGTACTGGATCAGTGCGTTAGCAACTCAACAGCTTTATCCTTCATATTGTCACCCTGCAGGATAATAGGATAGAAGCCATCTGTTCCCCACACGTTACGGGCAATGTTGGCCTTTAAGCGCAGTAAGATCTGCTCACGACTTCGCTCCAGATCAAGCGGATCGGCCTTCAGGCCTTCTTGTTCGGCATAGGCAACTAATTCATCAACCATACTTTGAGGCACCGTGTATTGGCGGGCAAATGTTTCTGCATTCTGGTAATGGCCAAACTCATTGCGCTTGGTATCTGCTTGGTCAAACGAGAATTGACGCATCAAGCCTGTGAAGAACAGTTCGGTCAAGAAGACCGACCCCCCGGAGGTGTCTATAGGCACAAAAACATCTGGTGTAATACCACCGCCGCCATAAACGATCCTGCCGCCAACGGTTTTGAATTGTTCCGTCGTATCCTGTTGAATACTATCACCCGTCAATAACTCCCCACGATCCTGTCGAGCTTGGTAATCCGATTCGTAATCTATTCCCTCGCCGTAAGGCTTCTGTATACTTCGCCCAGAGGGCGTGTAGTACCGAGCGGTGGTAAGGCGTATCGCACTTTGATCCAGCAGTTCAGCTTGATCCTGCACCAGGCCTTTCCCAAAAGAACGCCTGCCAACGATCATGCCTCGATCATTGTCCTGTAATGCGCCTGCAAGTACTTCACTGGCGCTTGCCGAACCTTCATCAATAAGTACGACCAACTCAATGTCCTTGAGTTTTCCATTGTTCTTGGCAAAAACATCTTTTCGCGGGTGACTCTTGCCTTGTGTATACACGATCAGTTTGCCGCGTTCTAAGAATTCATCAGCTAAAAATTCAGCGATGTGTAAATACCCACCACCATTGCCACGCAGATCCAAGATCATCTTGCTCATACCTGCGCCAAGCAAGCGGTCAGTAGCTTGTTCGAATTCATCGGCTGTGGTATTGGCAAAGCGAATGAGCTTCAGGTAACCGATCTCCGCATCAAGCATAAAGGAACTTACTACGCTGTTGATCGGGATCTTCCCGCGGGTGATCTGCACTTCGAATTCGGCTTGGGTCGAGGGGCGATACACTTGAACCGATACCTTACTTCGCTTGGGTCCGCGTAAAGTTTCCTGTACGACCTTGTTACTGACTTCCTTGCCATGCAATTTCGTTCCATCGGCAATTAAGAACCGATCACCAGCTAAGATTCCAGCTGATTCACTAGGGCCACCGTCCACCGGATCGATCACCACCACCGTATCGCGCTGTATTTGAAATTCAACGCCTATCCCTTCAAAGCTGCCTGTGAGTGGGGCCTGCATCTCGGCGAACTCCGCACTGGTGATGTAATCACTATGAGGATCCAATTGCTGGAGCAGGTCATCCAATACCGCATCTACTAATTCTTCCTTTTCAACCGGATCAACGTACCGGCTATCGATCATGTCGAGCACTTGCGCGATCTTGTCAGAAGAGGAAGAGCCTCCTGAAAAGGATAGGATAGGCCCCTGGTTGCGTTTCCCTAGTGAGTTGCCAATGAACAAGCCAGCAACCAACATGAGTGCCAGGAATAAGGGAGTGTATACCCCTGAGTTCCTTTCCTTTTCTTCTCTCATTCAACTTCCGCTTCGCTCAATTGGTCAATACGCACTCCTCCTTGGGTCAAAAAGGCCAAGCCAGTTTCGTCTTTGTAGGCATGAAGATACACCAAGCGTGCAATGCCCGCTTGTAGGATCAACTTACTGCAATCTTTACAAGGCGAGTGGGTCAGGTAGAGGGTGGCCCCGTTTGCGTTATTCGTGGATCGGGCTACTTTCATAATGGCGTTAGCTTCTGCATGAAGAACGTACCAATGGGTGATTCCTTGTTCGTCTTCACAAGCATTGGCAAACCCGGTAGGGGTGCCATTGTAACCATCGCTGATGAGCATGCCCGCTTTAACGATCAAGGCGCCTACTTGCTTGCGTTTGCACTTGCTTAATTGACTCCATTCCAGAGCCATGCGCATGTACGCGCGGTCGTAGCGCGCTTGCTTTTTCGCTTCACCGTGTACGAGAAGGTCTTTTGTTGCGGACATGGGCACCGGAGTTGGTCGTTAATGGTTATTCGTTCAATAGGTTGCGCGGCTAGTCCCGGTGAGCTGAATTTGTTCGTTTTACCGAACAGTCACTCAGAAACCTGCGAAGCAGGCTCGCTTCTATTCCCTATTAACCAGTAACGAATAACCATTAACTAAGAAAGTGTACCCGGGGCGGGAATCGAACCCGCACTCTCGAAAGAACTGGATTTTGAATCCAGCGCGTCTACCAGTTCCGCCACCCGGGCCTATGATATCAAAGAATTTCCTCCAAAAAGGGAGCGCGAAGATAAGCGCAAAGATGGGATCAAGGTTAACCGGAGTTCGGGGAATTGCTTAGCGACGCCTTAGGCTGTTTTGATTCAATCCTGATTTCACTAACCATAGTGCGAAAATTTACGATGAAACAAGAAATAATATCGATAAGTGGTTAAATTGTGACGACAAAATTGTATTGGAAATGAAAATTATAGCTTGTGGGTTACTTGTTTTAGGCTCAATATCACTGCCAGCACAGTTCGGAAGTGTCAACGATATTCAACC
>CAZPEQ010000270.1:0-4223 GCA_964585605.1 uncultured Weeksellaceae bacterium
CCCGCAACCCGGATGACCACCGCTCACATGCGTTCTTCAGTGAGGTCTGCCTTGTTTTGAATCAAAAAGAACGTTCGCGGGAAATGATCGATCATGCGATCGGTCTCTCGCCTCAAAGCTCAGGATATTTCTACATCAGTGCCCGAGTACACTTAGCCAATGAGAATTTCGATGACGCGGAAAAAGCCCTACGCCATGCCTGTGAATTAGACCCCAGTGACGCAGATAACATTGGGCTATGGGGGCATGTAAAGCTAGCCCGCAAGCAATATCAAGGTGCTTTGGACCTAGCGGATCGGGCTTTGGCACTGGAACCGGACCATGTCCTTGCCCTTAACGTACGCAGTTCAGCTTTGCTTAAACTGGATTTTAAAGAAGCCTCATTTGAAACAATTGAGGGCGCGCTAGAGGAAGACCCTAACAACGCCTTCACACACAGCACTTACGGCTGGAATTTATTGGAGGCCGGTAATCACAAGAAAGCGGCAGAACATTTTAGTGAAGCATTGCGATCAAACCCCAATTTGCCCATGGCAAGGCACGGTATGGCAGAATCACTTAAAGCCCGCAATGTCGTGTATCGTTTATTCATGAAGTACTATTTCTTCATGAACAAGCTTACTGCGAAATACCAGTGGGCTATAATCATAGGGCTGGTCGTTGGTATTCAATTTGTTGATCGTATTGCGCAGAGCAACCCTTCGCTTGCTCCGATACTTTACCCCATTGTCTATTTATATGTATTCGTGGCGCTTTCAACTTGGGTACTTACCCCTATCAGTAATTTGTTCCTACGCATGGATCCTTATGCCAGGCATCTTTTAGATAAAGATGAGATCCGAAATTCGAACCTGGTTGGCATTTCAGCAGTCGTGTTCCTAGTTGGTTTATTGGGTATGTTATTTGGCGATGGAATCGGCTGGCTAGGTCTAACCATCTACGGATTTACCATGATGTTGCCACTGGGTAATTTCTTCAATTCAGAAAACCCTTCTTATTTGATGATGGCATACGCTGTTGCGGTCGGGGTTATCGGGATCATTGCATTAACAGCCGCTTTTGAGCTGAACATCCTTAACAAGTTCGGCAATTGGTATATTTTCGGAATAGTTGGCTACACGTGGATAAGCAGTTTCTTGGGCATTCAGCGGAATAACGAATAAGGCTATCTTATCCCAAGATTTGAAATGAAGGAGGATTTCGAAAAAGCCAAAGCTGAGATCTATGCGAAGGACATTATGTCCAAACGATACCGAGAACGCAAGTTCCGTTTTTGGTTGGTGCGCAGTACCATCGGAGCCTTTCTCGTTTACTACTTCTGGCATGAACCCTGGATGAGTTGGTTCGTTTGGGTCTATGTCGGTACCGCCTTGTTATCCTTAATCATGATCTTTCTAACCCCCTGGCTGATCAAACGAAAAATCGCGAAGACGGAAGGAATAATAGACAAGGTGAACGACGCTATAAATGACGCCGAAGACGGTGCGGCTTAAGCGCAACGCCTCACCAACAGCACGATTAACGCAAATAGAAAAACGAGGATCGAGATCCGATTCATTCCGTGCATAAACCGCAAGTTCATGTTCTTTTCCTTCTTTCTTGAAAAGAAGGTGGCCGGATTGATGTAGTAGAGAAACTTCTTGAGCATCTGAGGGCGTGAATATAGAACATGTGATCGTGTCTGTCGTACCAGCGCATTTGGGGACAGAAGCACGTACCTTTGCGGGTCACTTCAAAACAACACATTGTGGGCTACCAACTGATCTCCGAATTTGAACCTGCTGGCGACCAACCAGAGGCGATCAAGCAATTGGTCGAGGGCGTCAATGATGGAACAGAGAATCAGGTCTTACTTGGGGTTACAGGCTCTGGGAAGACATTCACGATGGCCAACCTGATCGCCCAAACGGGTAGGCCCGCACTCATTCTTTCGCATAACAAAACCCTGGCGGCACAGCTTTACAGTGAATTCAAGCACTTCTTTCCGCATGACCGGGTAGAGTACTTCGTAAGCTATTACGACTACTACCAGCCGGAAGCCTATCTACCCGTGACCAATACGTTCATTGAGAAGGACCTTTCCATCAACGAAGAGATTGAGAAACTGCGTTTGAGCGCCACCAGTGCACTACTGAGTGGTCGTAAAGAAGTGATCGTCGTATCCTCTGTGTCCTGCATATACGGTATCGGTAACCCCGCCGAATTTCACAAAAGTGTGATCAATGTTGAAGTGGGGCAAAAAGTATCTCGGAATGCCTTGCTATTGAAGTTTGTTGAGGCATTGTACAGTCGGAAAGACCAAGAACCAACGCGTGGTAATTTCCGTGTGCGCGGCGACGTAGTGGAGATCTACCTCGCCTACATTGACGATGTGGTGCGCATCCATTTTTGGGGTGATGAGATCGAGAATATCGAACGTTTTCCACTGGGTCTCGACGCACGCCCAATGAAGGAAACCGCCATCACCATTTACCCTGCTAACATATTCGTGACTTCACGCGACACCATGGAAGCTGCCATGGATGGGATACGTGAGGACATGGTGAGGCAAGTAGAGTTCTTTCGGGAAATCGGAAAGAACTACGAGGCAAAGCGTCTTGAAGAACGAACGTTGTACGACCTCGAAATGATGCGTGAATTGGGCTATTGTTCAGGTATTGAGAACTACAGCAGGTACTTTGATAAACGCGATGCAGGCCAGCGCCCCTTCTGCCTGCTGGACTATTTTCCCGATGATTTCCTCATGCTCATTGACGAGAGTCATGTAACGATATCTCAAGTAAAAGCCATGTACGGTGGGGACAGGAGTCGTAAGAAAAACTTGGTAGAATACGGCTTCCGGCTTCCTTCTGCCATGGACAACCGTCCACTGAAATTCGAAGAGTTTGAAGGCATGATCGGCCAAGCGGTTTATGTTTCCGCAACGCCGCATGACTACGAACTTCAGTTAAGCGAAGGCGTCATAGTAGAGCAAGTCGTGCGGCCCACTGGCCTGCTAGACCCGCCTATTGACGTGCGTCCAAGTAATGGACAGATCGACGACCTGCTTCATGAAATACGTGAGCGCGTAGATAAAGAAGAGCGCATCTTGGTAACCACGCTTACCAAGCGCATGGCGGAAGAACTAACTGATTTCTTGAAGAAGCACAACGTGAGTTGCTCCTACATACACAGCGAAGTGGATACTTTGGATCGTATCGAGATCTTACGTCAACTGCGTGTAGGTATCGTCGATGTCATCGTAGGGGTGAACCTCTTACGTGAAGGCCTAGACCTTCCCGAGGTTTCTTTGGTTGCCGTTTTAGACGCCGATAAGGAAGGCTTCCTTCGCAGCGAGCGTTCATTGACGCAGACGGCAGGACGAGCGGCAAGGAATGTAAATGGGTTGGTGATCTTCTACGCAGATAAGATCACAAACAGTATGAAGCGCACGATGGACGAGACCAACAGACGTCGCGCTAAGCAAATTGAATACAATGAGCTGCATGGCATTACACCAAAGCAGATCGTCAAAGACCACGGCTCGGCATTAACACCGGAACAGGAAGATCAAATACAGACCAAGAAGTACTACGTCGAGCCAGAAGAGGTCTCCTTAGCGGCAGATCCAGTGATGCAGTACATGACTGCCGAACAGATTGAAAAAGCAATCAGTGAAGCGGAGAAGAAGATGGCTCGTGCTGCCAAAGATCTGAATTTTACCGAAGCAGCTGCATTCCGTGACGAAATGTTCGCCCTGAAAGAACTGCTTACGACGAAGGAATCCTAGAATCGCAGCATTCTCAAAACCCGCGCATTTAGAGCGATAAGCAATTGGAATAAGCTCCCTGAGGTTAGGAAGAGTAGTTCTACATGGATAATTCTCTTTCCATCCAGGGTTCATATCCCACTCAATTCCCTAACTTTCAAGCGTATTAGACCGCTATCCATGATTACACGCGCTACCCTATTCATTCTTTTCGGCATTTTGATCGCTTCACCCATTGCAGCGCAATTGTCCTACGGCGGCAGGCCGATCGGCCCTAGCTCCAAGCTTACAGTAACAAAGCCACCTGTGCAGGATATGAAGCCATTCGACATGAATGCGCAGCGAGCCGCAGATGACCTCTTGCACAGCCAGAAGGTCGGCCCTTGGTATTATGGGAAGAATTTCGACACGGATATTTCAACTACCAATAGCGGTATTTGGGAAGTATTACCCAATGGCGATAACCTATGGCGTG
>CAZPEQ010000271.1:0-4191 GCA_964585605.1 uncultured Weeksellaceae bacterium
CTGGGGCGTCTAAGGACAGCGCCTGACGTCCGCCCAAGAATGTGGCTTCCGCTTTGATCAGTAGTTTATCTCGCAGATCATAGCCTAGTCGCATAGTCAACGCGAAGGATGGCAGATTCCACGCTTCGGCCTGTTGATCGGTCGAATACGAGAAGATATCGATACGACCCGCCATGTTCAAACCATCGCCGTCATTGACATAGAGCTCACCACTAAGATCCAACACGTTGATGTCATCGTAGACCACGGCAAATTGTTCCCCAAATGAATACACCTGCTCGTTGATGAACAAGGCTTTATCAGAGTAACTCTGGGTGCTGACTCGCAAGTCAAATCCAATGTTGCTGCTCACGCTGCCGCGAAGTCCACCGTACAGATCAAATCGCTTGCTTGTATTCTCCAATGAAGGGGCTTGTATGATAAATGGATTCTCCTTGGATAAGGAACGGAAACTATTACGCTGGCGCTCGCCATCTATGCCTACGTACGGTATAAGGATGTCCTCAAACAATTGATAGTGTGCATATGCTTTCGGAAAGAAATGAAAGCTGGTCGTATTCATCCCATCTACATAAATACCTGCACCTACCTGTACTTCGTAGTTCTCTCCTCGCGTGCTTACCATCGGTTTCACGCCGATTATCACACCACTGTTCTCAACAGGTTGAAGCAAGGCACCATCTCCTGCACCCTCATAACTATTCCAATCCACGATCAGATCACCGGAATAGGTTTCCTGATCTTTGGTCGTTCGCACTCCTGCATCAAGCACAAAGGAGGTTTCCTCGCTTTTTGCGTTACTGATGAAATAGTGGGCTTCAATTGCTGCATGGTGCGACAACTTGGACGAGTCTTGATACGTGCTATTGATGTCTGCTTTGAAACCGACGTCATTGTATACAGGATCCTCCCCTAATTCAAAGTCACCATCAGCTGCTATCAAGGAATCAACACGTGCCAGGTCGTAGCCATAGTAACTCGCCCTTCTGCGCTGATACAACACGGTGCCTCCTAAGGTATGGTCGTCCAAAATGTGCCTGTAAAAAACATCCACGTCGTTGTCTGAATATTTACTAGGCCCGACATCACTCAGTCCACCATTGCTGCTCAGGTGCTTGAAATGAATGCCGTAATTGTTCTCCCGCGAACGGCCCTGGTCGTAGTAGAATTCGAGCAATGGCGTGGTGAACAAACCAAAGCCTCCTTTCACATAGCCTTGGTACAACTTCTCAATCGGGTTAATGATGTTTAGGCGAGCTGCGGTGATACTATCTACCGTCGTTGGTACGTTTCCTTGGATCTTCAATTCCGTATAGGTCACGGGTTTGATCGGTATGATCGTATCGTATGTGCTGGGCTTCAGGTCGATCTTATCTGCATCTGCCAATGTTGGGTTGAAGATACCGTTGATCGTGTATTCCCCGGTGATCGAATTGGTCGTGTCCGTTTGTGCTTGCGCAGCAAGAACGCTGATAGAAGCCAACAGGATGATAATATGTTTGGTCGTTCTCATTCTTGCCCTTCGTTTGTACTATCTGTGTCCTCCGGCGCCAGGATGGCATCAAGCCGCTGCTGCGCTTGTGCTACCAGCTCTGGATCATCTACATTATCCACAACACTTTGCAAGGTGACTTTTGCTTGAAAGAGATCATCTAGGCCAACGTAAACATCGCCGAGCAGAATGAACGCTCTGGCTTTCCATTCATCGTAGCTCGGGTACTTCTGAACTAAGGCGAATATCTGCGCCTCAGAGTCTTTGTAACGTCCTTGTTCGTATCGGATTCGCGCCATTTGGAATTTGGCTTCCGCACCGTTCTCGTTATTACTCAATTTGACCACTTTCACGTATTCGTCAAATGCTTGATCAAGCGCTCCATCACGCACCAACGCATTACCTATATGCACTCCTGCTTCAGCCCGCAGGTCATCGGTAACTGATTCATCAGCCATAACCTTTTGTGCAGCTTCAGCAGCGGCATCAACTCGTCCTAGCTTATCTGCGCAGCGCATTTGTCCGACTTTACTGCCCAAGAGGTTCTGCGGGAAGCTGGCGATCTCTTCCAATTCCTGGTAACGAGCTAAAGCTCCTTCCCACGCTTCTCGCTTGTATAGGATCCTTGAGATTCCGTCAAGCGCACTTTCTAAGAACTGATTGCCAGGACTTGCCGTAACTGATTCCAAATGAGGAAGCGCATCGTCGTAACGCTCCGCTCTGTATGCGCAATCGCCTATGTAGAAATGTGCGCTCAGGGCGTAAGCACCGTTCGGGTATTTCTCCAAGTAGTCGCGAAAGGCATTCTCCGCATCCGGACAATTATCTTCGTTATAGAGCTGTTGGCCAGCTCGGTAATATTTCTCATCCAGATCGATGGTGCTTGGATCGACGAAGCTGAGCGAGTTGAGGTAGGTCTCGTATTCGCTTACTTTCCCCATTTCAACGTAGATGCTTTCGATACCCACCAGCGCATCTGCACTACCTTCCATACTCGGATACTTGGTCACGATATTCTTGAACGTGGTCAACGCTCTCTCTTTGTCTCCTTTTCGGTTATAGATAAGCCCCGTGCGTAGCATGGCGTCACGTACATGCGGGCTATTAGGGTGTTTGGACAACAGGTCTTGGAATTGTTTCAAGGCTTTGTCGTCTTGTTCCAAGGACAAGTATGATTCTCCTAATTGAAAACGGGCATCTCCCGCATGCTTAGAGTTGGGAGTTACTTCTAACAAGGTTTCCAAGGTGCTGATCTTTCCTTGCTGATCCCCCTTTAGACCCATACAGACGGCTCGTTGGAACTGCGCGTATGCACGTTGCCTAGTGCCTAATCGTATGGCCTTGTTGTACCAGTTAATGGCGTCATCCAGTTCTTTGCGCACATAAAAGCAATCAGCAGTACGCAACATGGCATCACTTTGCTGCAACGCATCTCCTTCGCCTGCATTTAGAAACCGACGAAAGGCGGTCATGGCGTTGTCATAATCTTTCTGCTTAAAGTAACAGTAGCCCATGCTGTAGCTGGCCTGCTCATACAGGTCGGTCGCAAACGAGCCCGGACTGTTACGCAGGTCGTCGTAGTTCAACAGTGCTCCCTGATACTCTTTCAGTCGGTAGTTACTTTCTCCTTTCCAGTAGTGGACTTCTGCATTCACTCGCGGGTCTTGCGGAAATTTCAACGCCTTTTGCAGGTAGATGATCGCATCTGTATAGTTCCTTCCTTCAAATAGTTCTACACCCCGATTGAAGGCTGTTTTCTGGTAAGCTTCTTTCAACCCCAAGTCTTTGTTCTCGATCTTCTCCAAGGCATCTAAAGCCGCTTCGTAATTCCTGGTCTTGAGGTAAACGTTCATCAAAAAGCCAAAGGCTTCATCCTTACGCGGCGTATTGGGGTATTTCTTGAGGTAATCCTCCAAGGCCGCTATCGCTTCATGATACGGGTCAAACGATAGTTCATAGGCCAATTTTGCATAATTGAAAAGCGCATCCTCGGTCACCACAGGATCAACACCTAAGCGATAAACTTCTTTGTACGCATTGCGCGCATACTGTTTCTGCCCTGCTTGCAAGTAGCATGTCGCCATGTGATGTGCAGCCAATTGCCCGAGACTATCTGCCACGTTGATGACCTGCGTAAGTTGGGGTTTCGCCTTTTCGCAATCACCGACTTTGAAGTAGGTATGGCCCAAAACGTAGCGATCTTCTCGCGATACACCGACGCGTTGAATAGCTTCTTCTAAATGCGGTAATGCCTCGGCATATAGGCCCCTACGGTATTGAGACTCACCGACCAAACGGTGCAACTTCGCTTTTTTTCGGGCCCCTTGGGTACTGGCAAGCAAGGGATCGGCGAAGGTGGCTAACTCATCATACTTCCCTTGGATGTACAATATCTCCGCAATGTAGAAGGGAACTACCGGCCCAAAACTCTGGTCTTGTTCTAAAGAGCGGAATCCTTGCAACGCGGTTTCAAAGTTTTTCCTTTCGTAGTTGATATGCGACGCGTAGTAGGTAGCTGGGCCCACGTAGTCACCTGTGCCCTCACGAACGATATCAAATTCGTTCATGGCCTTACCCGTCTCGTTGCGCTTGAAGTAGGCGTACCCGCGCTTGAAATGGAATTCTTCTTGCTCCTTGTCTGTAAGCAGGCCAACTTCAACTCGATCGCTGAACGCCAAGGCGTCTTCCCAATCGCGCTG
>CAZPEQ010000272.1:0-4177 GCA_964585605.1 uncultured Weeksellaceae bacterium
TTTGTTTAAGGGCAATCCCGCAAAGTATAGCCCTCAATATGGCGGGTGGTGTTCCTATGCAGTGGCTACAGGTAATAAGAAGGTAAAGTCTGATCCGGAGACCTTTGAGATAAGAGATGGGAAGCTTTACTTATTCTATAATTTCTTCTTTACCAACACTTTAGATGACTGGATAGAAGAAGGTCCTAGCACGTTGATCGTAAAGGCCGATAAAAATTGGGGTGCATTAAGGTCAAAGTGAGCGTATCCGTGCTGAAACCGAAGGAATCCGTGTTGAACGTCCTATAAAGTCCCGCAGCATGTCAACACATGCTGTATAACATGTGTTCTAATTAATTAGTATTCCAAGGCGCTGTTACCACAGCGCCTTGTTCGTTTAACGTAGGTATATGGAACGCAAATGGAATCGTCTATTGACTTACCTCAGTTCTTGCCACATAATGGATGTATTTAACTGACTGTAATCACGCTTAATACGGTACTCACCATCCCAAAACGATGTAGGTATTAGACATAATGAAGAAAAAATGATCTGTAGCTTGGCGTTTACTTGTATAACAACTCCAACACCATGGTCAAAATAAACAAGGCATTCTCGTACATCCTATTTGCTGCACTATTACTATCCTCATGCACTGGCAACACCGTTGACGAGATGAACAAAACGGTAACCATGAAGAACGAGGTACTGGTTTTCGGGATGATCCACGGCAAGCACCTCACCGAGCCAGAATTCGGCGTTGATGTGCTTGCTCAAATGATCCAGCAGATCGATCCGGACATCATCTTGGCCGAAATACCGCCTGACCGCTTCCCCGCAGCTATTACTGAATTTGTTGAAAAGGACACGATCACTGAACCGCGTGTCAAGCGCTTTCCGGAATACACACATGTGATCTTTCCATTGCTGAAGGAAATGCATTACGAGATCGTTCCTACTGCAGGATGGACCAAACCAATGGCAGAAGCGCGCAGTGCTAAACTCAAGGCCATAAGTCAAGACAGCACCCGTACTGAAGATTGGGGGCGACTAACGGCCGCGCAAGCGAAATCAGATTCACTGATAAAAGCAACTGGTCGAGAATTCGATCCGTACTGGATCAATTCCGATGCGTATGATGCTGCTGTGGAAATCGAGCTGTCTGTCTACAACGAACTATTTAACGAAGAGCTTGGCCCGGGTGGCTGGGACAATATCAATGCGGCGCACTACGCACATATCAATGATGCACTCGATCGATTCTCAGGTCAAGGGAAACGTATTGTAATAACCTACGGTGCTGGGCACAAAGGATGGTTCTTGAAAGCACTGCAGAAAAGAGATGACATTGAGTTAAAAACGCTTGAGGAACTGACAAATTGAGTTCTTAAACCTCAAGTGAGTTCTTTCCTAAGAGCGGCCCGTACGTTTTTTCTTCTTCGGCTTCGGGTCTTCATTTTGTTTCGGGAAAGTCAAGTTGGTACTTGAATAGGTGGTACCGAAAGTTGCGTGTGCATTGTACACTTGAGACACGGCACTCAATACCTGATCTTTGGTTAACTCCTGGAGTTGGTGGATGTAAACCACCCACATAATATCCTCAGAAACAGCATATTTAACATCAAGCGCTGAGTGAAAGTTCGCTTTCAGGGTTTCTTGAATTTGTTCTTCGGTAACATCTTCCATGGCCATGACCGGACTGATGATACGCATGCGGTTATTCGTCTCATCCGTAATACAAAGCATAGGAAGCCCACTTACCGCGAACTCCCAACCACCGGCCGAACCTTGAATGGTATCACTTACCACATAGAGGATTTTTTCCAAGGTCTCGTTATTCATGTTCTGGGCATGAGAACTGATAGAGACATTGCCTGCAAGAAGCACGAATACGAAAATGCGAAAGATGGACATGGTAGTAAACTGGGATTAATGATCAGTAAGAGAACGCGGTAAACACCCGTAAGGTACGAGAGAAGGCGCACTTTCGCACCTTACTCGGTGAAACCTAACGTAGTCGCCCCGGAAAACCTTGGCACTTCAGGTTAACAGGGGCTTTGCGCCCTTAAACAAAAAAAGGTAAGCAGGGTGTGCAGTGCACACCCTGCTTACCTTTTTTATGCGCACAAGTCTTGAATTTAGTTCATCAGATCAGCCTTGATCTCCGGGTCAGACGGCCTTTTCGCATTCGCACTAAGAATCTTACCCTCTTCATCGATCAGTAAAAAACGAGGTATCCCTTGAATATTATACTCCGTCACTACGTCTGACTTCCAAGCCCCATCTGCCATTAATTGAACTCCTTTGAGTTCCTTCTCTTCAACGAATTTCATCCATTTCTCTTTGTCAGCCTCCTTATCAATGGACACGCTCACGAATTCAATATTCTCTTCGTGTAATTCGGCTTCCAGTTCTTTCAAATGAGGGATCTCCCGAATACATGGTCCACACCAAGTCGCCCAAACATCTACATAGACTTTTTTGCCTTGTAGTTCAGAGAGCGTAACATCTTCTCCTTCTCGTGTAACGGCTTTGAAATTTGGGGCCTCCATACCCGCTTTCAGATCCATCCAAGGCTCTACTGCCTCGTTCAGCTTGTTGTTCAAGTAAGTGTTCTTGACTCTCGATCGAAAACTCTCGATCATTTCTCCAGCACCATCAATGCCGCTTCCAAAATTGACTTCCTGCGCTGTGAGGTCCATGTAGCAATAATCACTCAATAAGGAGCCTGGGTAGCTATTCATTGCACTTTCTAATTGCGCCTCCATGTAATCTGCTTCAGAATCAAAATCCTCAGAATCAAGGTCTCTACTATGCCAGCTTGACCCAAGCCTTCTTCCTTCTGCAAAGGTTAGTAGTGCCGGATCCATGTAATCCACGGTCTTTAATTCATCGTAGAACGAGTCTGGGATCTCGGGGTAATTTTTATGCCAGTAGTTATACATCGGTCCATAAACCAGCATATCGTTACCCTTGATAGCGATGAGCCTATACTTCATGCTCGCCTTAAACCCACCACTAACTGCCGCATCCTCCTCAATATTTGATACCAGGCTGGTTAAGGGTTCATACTTCTGATTCACCTGAAGTAGAAAACTATCCGCTTCGCTCTTCGCAAAATCCAAGGTTCTTTGCTTGCCCTGTTCAGCAGCTATACGGGCAAATTGGGCGAGGTAATTGTTCTCTTTTGAACCCTCATTCACACCCATAATCGTGGGTCCTGAGGAAAGCGTGTCCACCATAAGCGCTTCACCGGGCTTCACATGTACATAATTGTGCCCTCGGCCTTGAGATATATCTAGGATCACCTCTTTTTCCAATTTCAGGCTAACGCTATCCATTTCACCGGACAGTTTATGATGAATATCATTTCCGATATGGAAGACTTCTAGTTCGTCCTTACCTGTACTTGCTAGGTTTACCATGACAGATGCCTCTTGCACCGTGCTGTCACTCACGCTCGTATCGTGTTCGCCGCAAGCTACTAGCAACGATCCGGAGAATAGTAAAAGATAAAATGATTGCTTTCGCATGACTGTTCGTGTTTTGCCTAAATATAGGATTAATGGCACAATTTGACCTGCACCAACTTCCTTAGGAATTGGACTTCCTTCGCATGACTCCCCGTGTCGCGGAGCAATTTGGACACCAGCCCGAAAGAACAAGAATCCAAGCAAAATAGGGAAGCCAATGGCTCAAACACCTCAGCCGTTCACTGGTAATTACCCATACTTAATGGGTACGCACGGTAACAGTGCCTAGGACAGCGATACCCAAGGTGTATATTTGGCCGGGCTCACCAGAACATTCAACCAAACCAAAAGGAAATGACAACCAATAGACACGTTGCTTTGCTAACCATCCGCGTTGTACTGGGTTTGATCTTTTTAATGCAGGGCTACGGCAAAGTGTTTGGTTGGGGTGTAGAGAATATGTACCAGGGTGACTTTTTCTCTGGGACCTACAAAGATCTGTTGCCGGGCTTTGTGATCAAGTTTACCGCCTATTTCACTTCTTATGGTGAACTCATCGGCGGCTTGTTGCTCGTGGTCGGTTTCAAAAGAGACTGGGCGCTATATATGTTAGCTGCAGTATTGGCCATTGTTACCTTCGGCCATGGACTTGTAGACCCAGTCTGGGACCTCTCCCATATGATGTATCGGTTGATCTTACTAGTTGCGCTGTTACTCCTACCTA
>CAZPEQ010000273.1:0-4156 GCA_964585605.1 uncultured Weeksellaceae bacterium
TGGTAAATCCGGTTGGTGTCCAAACCAAGATGTGTACGGAGAGGTCTCCACGGCCACCGTTCACATGCGGAACACCTTTGCCCTTCAAGCGCATGGTATGACCGCTTTGGGTGCCGGGTGCTATTTTGATCTTGGCGCGGCCATCGACCAGTGGTACTTCTAGGCTTCCGCCTAATACCGCATCAACCATATTCACGAAGCACTCGTGGTGCAGGTGCATGCCTTCGCGTCGCAATTCTGGGTGTGTTTCTTCCTCGATCACCACAAGTAGATCACCAGGAACAGAATTCAATCCTGGCGCGTCGTTACCCATGCCGCTCACATTGAGCTGCATGCCTTCTTCTACACCTGCTGGGATGTCAATGGGTATGACGACTTCCTCCCGTACTAGACCGTGTTCGTCCGCTCCAGCTGGGCGGTTCTTTAAACTTTGCCCGCTTCCGTGGCAAGTTGGGCAGGTGGTAACCGTTTGCATTTGGCCCAGGAAGGTGCTCGTAACCCGTGCTACTTGTCCACTGCCTTTGCAGGTGCCACAGGTGCCGAATTCAGCTCCTTTAGCCTGTACCAATTTGTTGACCTTGATCTTCTTTTCAACGCCATTGCTTATTTCTTTGAGGCTGAGCTTCAAACGAACACGCAGGTTGCTGCCCTTCATTCTACGCCTGCCGCCACCACGACGGCCTCCACCGCCGCCGAATGCACCGCCAAATGCTCCGCCGAATGCATCGCCAAAGATGTCGCCGAAGTTGCTGAAGATGTCATCCATGCTCATGCCGCCACCGAAACCACCGCCACCGGCAGCGCCGCCCATGCCCGCATGGCCGAAGCGGTCGTAACGCGCACGCTTATCAGGATCGCTCAGTATTTCATAAGCCTCCGCAGCTTCCTTGAATTTCTCCTCAGCCGATTTGTCGTCGGGGTTCTTATCCGGATGGAACTTAATGGCCAATTTGCGGTAGGCCTTTTTGATCTCCGTTTCAGAAGCGTTCTTACCTAGCCCGAGTACTTCGTATGCGTCGCGTTTCGCCATGTTATTCTCCTACTACCACCTTGGCGTATCGTAGCACTTTATCATTCAAAAAATACCCGGCCTCAACAACGTCCACAACCTTGCCTTTCAAGTCTTCTTCTGGTGCTGGGATCTTGGTGATCGCCTCGTGGTGATCCACGTCGAATACCTTTCCCTTAGCCTCCATCGCGGTAACGCCCATTGTATTGAGCACGGTGCGCATTTTCTGTTCAATAAGCTCGAAGCCTTGACGCACCGTTTCAATATCATCTACATTCTTATTATTCATGCCCGCACGATCCAGGTCGTCAAGAACAGGCAGGAATTTTTCGATGGTCTTGCCACTGGCACTACTCATCATTTCTACTTTCTCCTTAGCGGTGCGGCGACGGAAATTCTCAAACTCAGAATACAGGCGTAAGAATTTGTCATTCAACGCCACGTTCTCGTTCTTGAGTTTGGTCAATTCGTCTTCTTCCGGCTCGGCAACGGCATCTTCAGCAGGAGTTTCGCTTGTTTCTTGCGCGCCCTCATTAACCGTTTCGTCGTTCGTTTCCTGCTCGTTAACAGGCTCTTGTGTCTCGTTGCTTTCCATTGGTTTCGCTACTTCGTAGCGCAGTATGGCAAGGTTCAGGCCAAGCGACTGCCACGGGACAAATTGGCAGATTGTCTTTGGTCAAGGAGTAATATGCATCCGTACTATGTTAAAAGTCAGTGATTTAACACAGGCTGCGCAATAAAGTGACGCAGACCGCTTTAACTTGTTATTCTCATTGGCCATCTGTGTAGTTGCAGGGCTATGGTCGTGTAACTTTCGAACCCTAAACCAGTCTATCCTTTTATGAAACACGCAATTCTTTCACTTGGCCTATTAGCTCTTTGTGCAACATCGTGCACGAAAGAGTCAGGAACCTTGAACGTTAGTTACGTTAGAGCTACTGCTTTGTATGGCGATATAGAACAAATTCGACAAACGCCCTTGATAGCACCCTCACGGTCTATCGTTGATGCTGGAAAGGTGTTCGTGGGAACGGAAGTTCTGCTAGTAGGCGAAGAGAATAAAGGGATACATGTTTTCGATAATTCAAATCCGGTCAGCCCTGCGAATGTGTTGTTCATTGATCTGCCGTATACAAAAGAGTTCTTCGTGCAGGATAATGTGATCTATGCGGAGAGCCATTACGATATGGTGAAGGTGGATATTTCGGATATGAATGCTCCATTTATCGTGAGCCGTTTGGAGTTCGCTTTAGCGGATCCGATCGTTGATGGTCAAGGGCGCACTTTGCTTGGATTTGATACTAAACAGGTGAATGAGTCCATTAAGATCGGCAGCGAAGAAATGACGGAGTTAGAGCAAGACGGGTTCCTGTATTGGGATTTTCAAGATCAGCTTATTCCACACAGTTCGGTGCCTGCTTCATTTGCGGGTAACGGTTCTGAGATAGGAACGATCAACCGCATTGCTTGGGCGCAGGATCACGTGTATGTGATCGGTATGAACACCATGCACGTGTTCAGTGACCAAAGTGGTATGTTGGTCAAGACGAGTGAGCACCCACTGAATGGTGGGGCGGAAACGATCTACCCCGATCAGCAGCAGTTGTTCATTGGTACACGAACCTCTGTCGAGATATATAGAACAACAGATCCCGCGGCACCTGAATATGTGAGCAGTTTTAACCACGTAGAGTCATGTGATCCGGTTTATCCTCATGGTGATGTAGCTTACTCGACCTTACGTACGGGAGATGAAACATTTTGTCCTGGTAACGAGAATGCACTGATTGTTTTAGACGTTTCAAATCTGGCTTCACCCCAACTGCTTGAGGAGATTCCAATGGTAAGCCCGTATGGCTTGACGGTGGATGGCGATAGACTGTATGTAGGAGAAGGAGGCAACGGCATGCGTGTGTATGATATTACGGATGCAACGGATCCGGTTGAGTTATTGCATGATGCTACCACAGCAGCTTACGATATTATCATGCATCCTACCATTCCGCATCTGTTACTTACAACAGGCCCCAATGGCATTGAGCAGTATGAGCAAGACCCAAGCACGTTGAGTCTTACACTGGTCAGCTCGATCTTGTTCTGATCTGCTTGTAGCGGTGGCTAAATGTTGAAAGGAGCCTTTGCGGTGGTATGCTTAGTTGTACTGAGTCATTGTTCGGCGCAGGTACTTGAGAATACATCCATATTGCATCTGCGTAACGGTGCTAAGTACATTGGCGTTGTTGATCATCGGGCTAATGCGATTGTATTGGATGGGGGTGTAGTCGTGAAATACGATCCGCTTCAGATTCGAAGACTTTATCTTCCAGAGGATGTGATCGTTTACCGCAATGGCAAGTTCCATCACGCCAAAGGACTGTATGGTTTGTTTGACTTTGGGTTTGCCTTGGATGGGTCGCTCTATTCAAAAGTGAGGTTCGGCTTAGGGCTGCGGTTGTCAAAAGAACTGTCCTTGGGTACTTCCGTTAGTTTTAACTACAATGAATTTTATACAACGCTACCAGCAAGCGGACAGAATTTCAGTGAGTTGGTCGTTGCGGCCAATACGACCAGTATTACCGCCGATGCCAGGTATTTTCTAAATGATTGGAAAGTGCGGAGCTACCTCTACGGAAGCCTAGGTTATGGCTTTGCGGTAGCCAATGAATGGGATAACCTCGAAACGCAAAGCGGGGGACTTCATGCGGAGGGCGGCGTGGGTGTTCAATTCGCATCTCGAAAGAAAACCCGGTACTTCCTCCAGGTGGGGCAGTATGTCCAGAAATTTTCGGGAGCTTCTGGAATGAACGAGAATCCGCTAGAGCCTGTTTTCGACTTGGAGATCTGGTTCAAGCACGTTGGATTAACAGCTGGGTTCACCTTTAAATAAGAAAGCCGCTTTCAAAAGCGGCTTTCTCAAAAATCGTGTGGTTAGCTCAACAAGCTTTCCAGGGCTTAAAGTTTCTCAACGTACTTATCCATTTCAATGTGCAGGCCTTGCCCACGCAAAGACTTGGCAATGATCTTTCCTTCCGGATCGATCAAGTAATTGGTAGGTATGGAGCGCACTTTATAGGCTTTGGCGCCAGCACTATTCCAGCCCTGCAGGTCGCTGGAATGGTAATCCCAATCTAGGTTGTCCTTGTCAAT
>CAZPEQ010000274.1:0-4146 GCA_964585605.1 uncultured Weeksellaceae bacterium
GCGGATAGGCGCACGGGTAATGCAGTCACCCTGCTGATCGTAGGTCTTATGCTGGGTTACCTGTGTTCTTCGCTGGTCAGTATTATTCAACTGCATAGCAGTGCAACCGCCGTTAAGGACTTTGTGCTTTGGGGATTCGGCAGCTTTGATGGTGTTACCCTGATTGACCTAAGGGTGTTGTTGCCAACGGTGGTTGCGGGTCTAGTGTGTGCTTTTCTGCTTTCACATGGCTTGAATGGCTTGTTGCTTGGAGAAGAACATGCACGTAGTTTAGGCTTGAACGTAGTACGTCATAAGCGAATGGTGCTCTTGTGTACCGGTGTACTGACCGCGCTTGTAACAGCTTATGCAGGCCCCATTGCCTTTTTAGGGTTGGCTGTTCCTCATGTTGCCAGAGCCTTGTTCAAGACATCAGACCATCGGATTTTAATGCCGGCGGTGATTCTTATTGGTGCGTGCTTGGCGTTGTTGTGTGATTTGATACGGCACCTTCCTGCGCAAGGTAGTATTCCTTTGAACGCAGTGACCTCAATGATTGGAGCCCCCGTTGTCCTGTGGATCATGATCAAGGGCCGAAATTGGTTCAGTACAGTATGACGAAGGAAGTGTACATAGAGCTTGCGAACCTTGCTGTAGGTTATGAAAAAGAGCTGCTTCGGGTGCCTTCGCTAAAACTACATGCAGGCGAATTGATCGCTGTTTTAGGTAAGAATGGTAGTGGCAAATCAACCTTGTTGAAGACTATGGGAGGACTTGTAAAGCCTTTAGAGGGGCAGGTCTTACTAGGAGGTTCATCAATAAGCGAACTCTCCGCCAGGCAGATTGCCCGGTCGATCGGTCATGTATTCACGAAACGGCCGAATAGCGCACTATTGGTGGAAGAACTCGTTAGCCTGGGAAGGTTCCCTTGGTTGGGTTTTATGGGAACGAGGAGTGAGCGGGATATGGAACTTGTGGAGGAGGCTATGGTTCAAGCGAATATTGTGGCCTGGAAGAAGCGGCGGCTAGGGGAACTTTCAGATGGTGAGCAACAGCGTGTGATGATTGCTAAAGCCTTGGCCCAAGACGGTCAAGCTATGTTACTGGACGAACCAACGGCTTTTTTGGATGTTGCGAATAAGGTTGAATTACTGGCCTTATTACAGGCCATTGCGAAGGAAAAGGGAAAGTGTGTGATCATAACCACGCACGACATTCAACTTGCGCTGGATCGGTTTGATCGTCTACTGGTGCTACATGACCAAGAAATAATGGTAGGAACTCCGGCGGAGGTGGTTGAGCGGCAAGTAATTGAACAAATGCTCGGTTCCTCCTTCCTATCTATCGACGCGGAGCATAGGGTTCGCTATAAATAGAAAACCCCGGCAAAGCCGGGGTTTTCTGAAGTGATATCTTAGGGTGTGATCACTTTTTCAGCGCATCACGGATCTCCGTAAGAAGATCTTCTGCAGAAGGACCTGCTGGTGCAGCCTCTTCTTCTTTCTTCTTCATCTTATTCATTTGGCGAATAACCATGAAAATGGCAAAAGCAATGACTAAGAAATCGAAAATCGTTTGTAGGAAAGCACCATAGGTAATGGCTACTTCCGCTACATCTACCGTGCCATCAGCTTTAAGTGTGCCAGGTGTCATGACATGCTTCAGGTCAGTAAGGTTGACACCCCCCATTATTGGACTGAGCGCTGGCATGACCACGCCACCTACAAAGGCGGTTACGATCTTACCAAATGCTCCGCCGATCACAATACCTACGGCCATGTCAATGACACTGCCTTTCATTGCGAATTCCTTAAACTCGGACATCATTCCCATTTTCTGTTTGGTTTTGGTTAACGATTGACAAGAAAACGAATGTTAACGTCCTCTTAACCAGTTAAAGGAACGAGTTGTTAACTCTGTTTTCATACTCAAGGTGCTGATGTTCATGTAGAAGGGAGGATAAACCTCAATAAGATGCGGTGCGGAATAGTTTATCTTTACCGCTTTAGCTGCCGCGTTAAGAAAGTCGGAGGGTTATGGGAGTACTAGGAAAAATTGCAGAAGTGTTGATTCCGCAGACCGTAAAGCAAAAACTTTATGACGGGGCTTATGAGGAAGTGAGACGTCGGAAAGCTCAAGAAAATGAACTTATTCCGAAGGTTGATCTTGAAGAGAAGCATGTGAAGAATACACGGTATATAGCCGATCGTTTCAAATTGCTGGAGTTGCTGCCTAAGAATGCGGTGGTTGCCGAGTTAGGAGTTGACCAAGGGGAGTTTAGTGAAAAGATCATTGAGATCTGTGAACCCGCGAAATTCCATTTGATCGATGTATGGGCGAGTGAGGTGTACCATCAAGGAAAACGCAAGCTTGTGGAAGATAAATTCTCAAATGCTATTTCAAGTGGCAAGATGGAATTGAATCTGGGCTACTCCACTGATGTGGTAAGCCAATTTCAAGACGCCTATTTCGATTGGATCTATTTAGATACTGACCACACATATGCCGTTACAATGGCCGAACTAGAGGCATATAGGTCAAAAGTCAAACCGGGAGGCGTTATAGCTGGACATGATTATATCGTGGGTAACTGGCAACGAATGGTTCGTTATGGGGTAGTTGAAGCGGTACATGAGTTCTGTATCAAGCACGATTGGGAACTTATTTATGTGACCGCAGAACTTCAAAACTTTCCTTCGTTTGCGATCAGAAAATTATAGTTACCCTGATCAGTTCGAAATCGTCCAATTTTTTACAGCTACTTTCCTTACTCGCTTCGCTTGCAGCTCTTCTGCATGGCATAGGGCGTATGTTAATGTAATACTACCTTGGAACGTAGATAGTTCCGCAGGTACTGCAATCCGTTGAAAGTCAAGCGGAGCGTTCTGCGGAGCTGGGTTTACACATGGTAAGCTTAAAAGAACGGTTCTTTCTTTAGTGGAGAGTTCGGTCAAACGAATGGGGAGCCCGATAAGATTCGCGACCAACAGATGTTGCCCGTCTTCCTCAAGGTAAACATCCAGTGCAGGATCCATTTCTAAGCGTACCCGGGCTTGATCAGCACAATGTGTAAGCACCATGGGATCAAAACCATATCGAGGAAATTCTTGGTTGATCAGGTCTTCAGTTCGCCGAATGCCTGATTCATTGCGCACTAACAGCTCGTCGACCCATTCTGGGTCAGCAAAGGCGTGCAGTTGATTAATGTAGGCCCGATAGAATGTGGAATCGTTGAATAGCTTTTCGTAAAAATTGTCATTGGCATTCACATGCATATCGATGGGCCTTTGTTCTCTAAGTGCTCTAATATGCAGGGTCGGTTCCCCAGTATTACCGTCAAAGCCGATCGGTACCAAGCGATCTTTGCCTGTTTGACGAACGAAACGCAGATTGCGCCAATCCTGTGCGTGTTGCGAACCTAGAACATCCGCGAGCGCAAAAAGCCGAGCGAAGCTGTTAATGTCAAATACGTGGCTGGCCGGTTTATCTCCACGCCTGAACTGTTCAAGGAGGTCTACATTGGCTTGGAACATGGCCGCTTGTGCAGAGTCACGAAGAACCTTCTTGAGCTGGAAAGCGTCTACAGGTGCCGCAAACCAAGAGGCTAACGGATGCAGAGAAGGGTCGTTGGCTGAATTAGGGGTTTCGCTGATCGCCTTTATCCTGTTCTCGTCATCATACTTCATTACCGGCCCCTCCACTTGTCGGTGCTTCTGAGACCAGTTTTTAGAAAAGTGTTCTTCAAACGCGTGCAAGCCAAGTTGTTTCCCATTTAGTTCAATAGCAATGAAATCGTAATGGATAGCAGGAATCCCTTCTTGTTTCAGCGCTTGATGAAACAGCCATTCGTAGTTGAAATTGCGCGTATTGGGGTGTTGTATGGAGAACGTGGCGCAATCCATTATACGCTGTTCGTTATCCAACTTTATCCGGTAACTCCACTTATCGGTCTTGAAGTGATCACTTAAGCCGCCCTTTAAACGGATCTTTCCAGAAAGGGAATCGCCTTGCCAAACAAGGGCGACAGGAAACCAACGGTCTTTTCCTTCCTGAAGCACACCTGCTAACAAGGCACGTTCACGTATCGCTGTGATGGTATCCATGTCAGCAGGGGCAATTGATAGACTTAAGACCTCCGATACCTCTTTTTGCGTCCGGAAAGCATTC
>CAZPEQ010000275.1:0-4140 GCA_964585605.1 uncultured Weeksellaceae bacterium
CTCGTAGTTGCTGGCGGTGTAATACCGCCAAACGATTTTGATTTCATCACGTAAGCGGGCTGCTTTGATGTCTACGGGCCGGGTACGAAGATCCCGGTTGCGGCGAAGGGAATATTGAGCCGCTTAACAGATGCATGAAAATCTGGCTCACCAAATTCCTCTCCGACATGCTGCTAGTGATGGCAGGTATCCACACTGTCTTATTCGTGAAGGACTAGAAAGAAGCCTTGCATAGCAATTCAAACTCCTCCTTTATATTTGTTTGTAATAGTTATAATACTAATGAGATCATTAGATAAAATTGCCACCGTATCCCTGACACTGCTCATTTCAATCAGCTCTTCAGCACAAGAGTTTCGTTGGACACCTGCTCCTCATTACGAGGTAGAAAGTGATTGGGGAAAAGTCGAGTACCTGGGATCGAACGCAACCATGTTCTTCCTTTTACACAGGAACTGGGAAGGTGGTAAAGGGCAACCGCTTAATTACTATGCCCATGTAGAAGGATATTCAAAGACCGATCTAACCAAAGGGTTCAGAAATGCCCTGAATGTTCCGACTAACGGAACTAAATCATACACCTTCGTTGAAGGTGTACCAAGTGAAGAGGGTATCCATCTATTGTATTCGTATTTTGACAAGGGTAGTAAGATGAGCGTATTGTCCAGCGCACTCTTGTCCAATACGGGGGAGTTGGTAGGTCAAGAGAAGCGCCTAGCAGAAATGCCAGGCAGAAATAAGAACTTCAGCCCCCATTATCACGGACAGTGGAATCCGGTAACAGAGGAAATAACGATTATAATGACCAGACCCGTGGATGACCCTATAAACAATTCAACTTTCTATGCGAAAACATCTCGAATAATAGGCCTTTCTCAAAAATTTGATATCATACATGATCATGAGGTCGAATTATCCAGCAAGCGAGTGGGTATTATTCGATTTCAAACCATCACAAATTCAGGTGATGCCGTAATACAAGTTGTTGAAAAAGCATCGGGGAAGAATTACATGACTATTGTGGATATGGCGACAGGCTTAGTGTCAAGACATAAGCATCTGGTTGGAGTGCGCCCCCGTAAGTTTGACTACATCGATAACGATATTAATACCATCGAATACATAGGGG
This sequence comes from uncultured Weeksellaceae bacterium, assembly GCA_964585605.1. Taxonomy (GTDB): domain Bacteria; phylum Bacteroidota; class Bacteroidia; order Flavobacteriales_F; family PHOS-HE28; genus CAZPEQ01. The sequence goes on from CAZPEQ010000275.1 coordinate 1,130, forward strand.
TATACAACGATTCCAAAGATCGTGCATACATCATGTATGGCCTGCATGAGGAAATAGATAACGTTTACCATTTGGTCGGTTATCATCTTATTATAACGAACGAAAAAGGCGAATTTGAAAATCACCGTAGAGTTGATGTGAAAGAATTTTCCGCTGCGGACCCTTCAGAGTCAGGTCCTGAACCATCTCTGAAGTTATTCCGAGAGAGAGGCGTACATATCAACTTACGGGATGAACTAGTTGTGGTCGGAGAAACAATGGAAAAGGGTAAAGTGGGCAATGTAATTGTATTGAATTTTGACCTGAACTCTGGTGAATCTGAACAGTTAAGGTGTAGACGCTATCTGAAAGTAAAAAAGCATGAACAATTGCGGTACCAAAGTGTCACCGCAAGCTCTTTGGATCAGTTCCATTTATTCGGCGTAACCGATAAGGATTCGCCAGATCTTGACTGTGAGCAAATTGCGAGAAAGAACATTGAGGGCTCCGGCTTCGATGGTCTTACCATGTTCCGTCAGACATATTTTGGACAAGGATTATCAGGTAGAAGTGAGATCAAATTGCCCGTCGACAAAGGGATACGACGACCGATAACCACGTTCAGCGATCCGGACGGTTTTTTTGTCCTTGTCGCGTTCTTTGATGATGAGTACCATTTTGGTATTGAGTAGGTAACAGTAAGAGCAGGATCGCGAATTCATTTCAGATATTGCCTGTTATGGCGAGCATCCTTATCGCCTTGTCGTAAAGGACGGAAAAGAACCCAAAGACGGCAAACGGTTCGTAAATGCGATCTTCACATCCATCAAGCGAGAGATCCGTGCCAATTTTCTGGAAATTCGCGGTGTCTCTCAGGACATCACCACACCACTGGCAACCCAAAGTCTGGAATAGCCCTTTTGTTGCTCTTTGGAGGAGATGCCGTGGCATTGTGCTGTGGACCGATCGCCTTGTTGCCAACTACATTTCCTTCTGCATTTTTTGCGGCGTTCGTGGCCGCTTCAGCGGCTGCCAGTGCAGCCGGATCAGCCAGTTGGCCGTCCTTCTTATTCTCTTCTTTAGGTGGATGAACAGCCAATAGTTCTGCGGGCACTTCTTTGTTGTACTTCACGAATGGCCTTGCCGTTCCATCATCCTTGTAGTGTTTCCACACGCCTACTTTTCTTGCGCTGCTATAGTAACCCATGCTCTTCACCTGTCCATTTTCATGGAAATAGGCAAAACGCCCATGAGGTGTTGTACAATCTGGGTCAGAATATTCTCCAATGAAAACCGTATCGCCATAAACGGATACCGTTGTGGCTTCAAATCTGCCAAAAGCGTTCTTTTCCACTTCGCGGATGTATTCAGCATGGCGTTTCTTGCATTCTTTCAGGAACGAATCCAAGTATTTCGCACCGAGGTTGTTCTCAGCCAAGTCGTCTTGGCAAACGCCCATCAAGGTTAGTGAACAAAGGAATAGTATGCTGAACAAACGTTTCATAGGCGGAGACACTTGCTTGTTTGTACGAGTTGAGCCACCTATTGGTTACTAGCCACATTTAGAGCGAGTTGCTGTACATTGCCGAAGTCATGAATAGATCATTCCTCCTCATTGCGCTTATCGCTGCGCCACTTCTCTTATCCGCTCAGAAAAAAAAGAAGACGGAAACCCCAGAACCACTCATTAAATCTTCTATGGTGTCTGGGCTGAAACTCCGAAGTATCGGCCCAGCGTTGACATCAGGCCGTATCAGTGATATTGCCGTGAACCCGAAGAATCCGTTTGAATATTACGTAGCGGTGGCCAGCGGCGGTGTATGGAAAACCACCAATGCAGGAACCAACTACACACCCATTTTCGATGGCCAAGGATCTTACTCCATCGGCTGCGTGGCCATCGCGCCAAGCAACGAACACGTTGTGTGGGTAGGAACCGGAGAGAATAACAACCAACGAAGTGTGGCTTACGGCGATGGTGTTTACCGCTCATTAGATGGCGGCAAGAGTTGGAAGCATATGGGCTTGAAGAACAGCGAGCACATAGGCAAGATCCTCGTTCATCCTGAGGATGAGAATACTGTGTACGTGGCCGCATATGGTCCGCTATGGAGTGCCGGAGGAGAGCGCGGTGTATACAAAAGCACCGATGGAGGAACAACCTGGGAATTGATACTGGAGATCAGCAAGCATACGGGGGTTAGTGAGATCGTGATGGATCCGCGCGATCCCGATGTGATCTACGCCGCAGCTCACCAACGTCGCAGACATGTGTGGACCTACATAGATGGCGGTCCTGAAACGGCTATCTATAAAACCATAGATGGAGGCGCAAACTGGAACAAGCTTGAAAATGGGATACCCGGTAATGACAAAGGCCGAATTGGTTTAGCCATTTCACCAGCTGATCCTGACGTGGTTTATGCGATCATCAAGGCAACCGAAAAAGGTGGTTTCTACCGTTCAACGGATCGCGGCGGAAGCTGGAAAAAAATGAGCGATTACCAGACCAGTGGCAACTACTACCAAGAGATCGTTTGCGACCCGTATGATGTAGACAAGGTCTTCTCTATGAACACCTGGTTGCACCATACAGAAGATGGCGGAAAAACCTTCAAACGCACAGGTGAAGCGCATAAGCACGTAGATAACCACTGCATGTGGATCGACCCGGTGAACACCGATCACTGGGTGGTAGGGTGTGATGGAGGTATTTACGAGACATGGGATCATGCGGCCAATTGGCAGTACAAAGCCAATCTGCCCATCACGCAGTTCTATCGTGTGGCAGTAGACAATGCAGCGCCATTTTACAACGTGTATGGTGGCACGCAGGATAACAACACACTCGGCGGGCCCTCGCGCACGATCAAGAACTCGGGTATCGATAACCGCGATTGGATCATAACCAATGGCGGAGATGGTTTTGAACCCCAAATTGACCCGACCGATGAGAATATCGTCTACGGCCAAGCGCAGTATGGTTGGTTGGTTCGTTATGACAAGAAAAGTGGTCAGCGGATCGGCATTCA
>CAZPEQ010000276.1:0-4070 GCA_964585605.1 uncultured Weeksellaceae bacterium
ACTCATCTACGCACATTCGTAGTCCGTTACCATGGACACATATTCACATGTCATGCACCTCCCATACAGGCTGAAGGTTGTAAAAAAGTCTTGGGGTCTTTGCGCCAATTCAACATCGTCATCCATTTCTTCATCCGGAATCGAATAAATGAGCGAAACGGCGATAGATTGTTTCATTTCCTCACATTTCGAGCATTGAAAAACAAGGGGCTCTGCTGAATCTATTTTACCAGCACTTTCCATTCCGTGGAGGGAATCCAACTCGCCATTGTATCCATGAACCTCAGGGTTAAATACTTGATTGATTCGCTTGCATACATGACACTCAAGGGAAATTGGCCCTGCAATGCTGTCTTCAGAAGGGTACGTGCGTCCAGGTAAAGGAAACCCATGAACTTTGAAAATTGCCGCACCGCAGTTGCATTCGAGTTGAAACTTCACAAGCTGATCACGGACATTGCCTTCTTGGACAGCATCACCACTTGTCTTTTTACCGAATGCCGAAAGACAGCGAGCAGGCTTTAGGTAAGCACGTTGAACAAACTTCGACTGAGTTGGTGGGCCCTCTCTTTTGCATACCATGCAAATACCACCGGTTTTCTTGGCCGTGGCCAGAAGGATCATAGCACCACAATCGCCGCAAGGAACTTTTACCTGTGGCGCGTCCTCCACCTGCTTACCGAAAATCCTATGAAAGAGTTTCATCTTACGCCTGACGTACCCCGTGTATGGTATGTGACTTGGCCAAAGCCAATCTTTCTGCAGGCGGCTGTGGGTTGGGTTTGAGGGGCCATACGCTATTACCTCGTTGTGCTTTCATTTTTCTCACGACAAGTTAGCCACTAGATTCCATGCAACATGCATGACGATTGATGGTCCAATGGATTTGCTTTTGTAGTATAAGACACCTGAAATCAATCCACCGAATAAAGCTATATAAGCGCGATGTGGGCTCAATCCATCGTTTCCAATAAAGAACTCAATGTACGGCAAATGGATTGCTGCAAATAGTAATGTAGTAACGGTTAATGCGGTTATCGGTTTATGAGTCCTTTGAAGACCATCTTGAATGTATCCCCTGAAGAAAAATTCTTCAGCCACGGGAAAGCAAAATACACTTGCAAGAAAGTAAGCCTTGTTTGTGTTTGTCCAGTCAAACGCAAATTTGTCCTGCGGTTCAGGATTGAATTGGAGGTAATACAAAAAGTTCAACCCTTCTTGAAAAAATGGATATGCAGCTCCCACAATCAGAGCAATCAGATAAAACTTCCAATTTGTTGGTGTTGGTTTAAGTCTCTTGACTCCACCCAACCATAGGACAAACAGAATCACCAAGGTCAGTTCGATCAGCGCCGTTACCAATCGCCCCTTGTATACTATGAAATAAAAGTCGAAGTCAAGCAGTAACCAGAGGCCTGAGACTTCCAGAACTACAACAAAGAGTAAAGTAGCTAGTATTGATTTAGGAATCGTCACTTTCTGATAATCGACCACGTACTAGGCATATGTAACAGACCAAGGCAACGGCCTTAGCCTTGTGAAGGCCGAGCAATGCTTTGCGGGAACCTGCTCTATTGCGCGGCGTTAGCATGGTTTCCTATCTCAACAATTGAATTAGTACAGCGTCCTCTCTCTTTACAGCAACATCGAGTGCTGTACTACCTGCACTGTTCTTTACCTTTTTGTCTGCCCCTTTGAGAATCAGATACTCAACTACTTCCTCACTTTCCTCACCGTTCGCAGCGTGTGTGTGAAGTGGAGCATTTCCAACATTATCGGCTTGATTGATGTCCGCTCCTGCATCAAGCAGCAGCTTAGCGTTTTCTGCATAGCAGGCTAAATGTAAAGCACTGATTCCCTCCTCATTTTTGAGGTTGACATCTGCTCCGTTTGCAATCAGCATTGAAATAATCTCTGCTTGTTCTTCGCACATCACGTTATGCAGTGCTGAGAACCCATAGTCATCTTGCGCATTGACGAGTTCTGGTCTTTCAGCTATCATTTCTTTTACCTTTTCAACTTCACCGAATACCACAGCATTCGAGAAGTTTTCGACTAATGCTTCATCAATCACTTTTCCATTCTTATTGAGCTCATTTCCCTGATTCGATGAATTCTCTTGTGCCTTCGTTTGGACAGCGAAAAATGACACGACCAAGAATGCTAGAATTACTCTCATCATTGTATCTACTAATTCTAACGTCTTGTATATGTGACCGCTTTTACGCCAGCTACACGTTGCGGGTATTCTTTCTTAACCATACACATAATTGCATACCAGTATTTGTTTTTCGCATATAAGGCTTAATTATGGGATTTAATATTTTTGGCATAAATGTTTGGCATACGTAATATTCGTGAAAAGCAATTTCATAATCATTCTTTTTCGAGTTTTGATTGAATGAATCCAAGCTAAATTCATATAGATGATAAGGCTCATGCATGGGACTTATGTTTCCTATATAATCAGTTCCTTTTATCTTATAAACCAAATTTATTAATTTATTGACTAGCCAATCTGATGATGGAACTTCAATATGAATAATCCCATTTGGTTTGATCCATTTTAGTGCTTTCTCAAGTGACGAGCTTGGGTTATAAAGATGCTCTAAAACAACTCCAAACGATATGAAATCGAACTCATTATCAGGGTAATCTAATTCTTCTATCATGCCTAGTTTCAACTTCTCTTTTGAAATGCCCATTTTAGAAATAGCTCTTTCATAAAAAGGAATCGATGGCTCTAAGCCGTATGTATCAAACCCAACCTTTTCAAGGGCTTTCATTTGTTTCCCTAAGCCAGCTCCAATATCAAGAGATTTCATTCCTGATTGTATGCTAATTAATTCTTGAAGTCTAGCTATTTCACCTTGAAAGTAACCTTCATCAATCTCAAAGTATGATTCTTTCCAATATTCTTCAGGAGGAACTCCATAATGATCTTGAATGTCAAATGGGATAGGTTGAGGGTTAGCGTATACTAGGTCACAATTAGAACATTTAGCGACTGTAGTGGTTATACCAGCTTTATTCTTTGGGTTCAAGCCTTGCGATTGATTCATTCTCTTACCCAGTATTTTGTGTGATTCTGTCGGTGAACCGCACATGTTACACTCTTTTATCTCCTCGAATCTATATTTCATGCAGGTTGACGTTGCTGCCAATTGTATAAAGTGCACTCGTCGACTTCGCCAGGAGGGAGGAGAGCACTATATCTGTCATATGGCATTTCTGGTTATTCGAATAAAGATACTGAACATCAAGCTATTTGAAATTTAGCTATTCGGTAACAAACGATAACGAAGGTTTACTTAGCGTTCATGAGCTTGATTTGAGGATACACTAGGATCAGCATCAAGTCTACTATGCACATGCCAAATACATTCACACTTCCAAGTGACCCCATTAATTGACCCATTCGTAGCGCGGTTTAGCGGCCGATTTCCCTAACTTCACGCTTGTGCTGGTTGGTCCACTTGTTGCCATAGGCTAGCTCAAACAAGGAAGCAAAACATGAAAAATTTGATCATAACGCTTGGTGTGGCGGTGATTGCATTAGCATTCACGGTAAAGGAGCCTTATAAAGTGCCTGCAGCCACGGTGGAAACCATTGGCGGAGAAAAGGTGAATACGGCTAGCTTCTCCAATGATGGTAAGCCCATGATCATCAACTTCTGGGCTACGTGGTGTGCCCCCTGCAAGCGGGAACTAACGGCGATCAATGAGGTGTATGCCGATTGGCAAAAGGAAACGGGCGTGAAGCTCATTGCGGTTTCCTTAGATGATGCACGCAGCAAAGCACGTGTAGCGCCATATATAAACGGACAAGACTGGGATTACGACATTTACCTGGATCCCAACGGTGATTTTCGCCGTGCATTGAACGTTAATTCCCCTCCTTACACCTTCTTGGTGAACGGTAAGGGCGAGATCGTTTGGCAGCATACGGGTTACCAGCCGGGTGACGAAGACGAATTGTACAAGCAAGTAAAAGCACTGATCAAGTAGCAACTGCTCTATGCGCTGGTCCTGTATCGCATTCAAAAGGCCGAAGACTTGCATGCTCTTCG
>CAZPEQ010000277.1:0-4062 GCA_964585605.1 uncultured Weeksellaceae bacterium
CTGCGGCACACGCTTGACAATGGAGGGATAGAGCTCAGAGAATTCTATGAATCGCTGCTCTGCGGTCTTTCCAAGATTGGACAGTACTCTCTTCTGCGAATAGACAAATGACCGTTGGGCGATCCGCCGGAAAAAGTGTTCGAACTTTGAGTTACGGGAACATAGCGCTTCAACATCTGAAAACTCGATCTGTTGAACGACAGAATCTTCCAGCGCCTCAACATAGAGAGACGCGGGCGATTGATCGATATAACTATTGAAGTCGCTAATAAACCAATCTTCAATTGCGAATTGTATGGTGTGTTCTATTCCTTCATCGGCGACGAAGTAACTACGCAAGGTGCCTTGAAACACATAGCTCTGATGTCTGCATATGGCCATTGGCCGCACGAGAAGTTGCTTTCTCTTGACCTTGGTCGACTTGATTATGGATAAACTGTTGTTCATCTGCTTCGTCAAGAGTGATGTAACGTCCAATATTATCGAGTATGTTCTGGTATTCGATCAACAGTTTCGGGGAAGTTTACATTTTACAAATAACCGCGCCTAATTCGGGGTACTTGCAAACAAGCAATTGCTTACGACCCCTACCATGTAACGTTATTTTATCAATTTTTTGATACTTTCGATAAGGCTTTCATCATATCCATTCCATTTGTCTATTAATGTTCCTTGCTTATCGAACAGATAGTATGTTGGTGTTCCAGCTACTCGGTATTTGGTGTAGGCATCACTGTACCTGCCATTTTCATTCCATAAAGTTGTCCAGGTAATTCCATTAGACTTTGTGGTTTTGAGCCAATCTTCTTTGTTTTTATCTACGTTGTATGTTATAATTTGTAATACCTCGTTCTCGGATTTTTCTAGACTTTTTATTTCTGGTAACGCTGTTTTACACCAACCGCAATGAGGTGAATAAAACTCGAGTAGCGTGTATTTTTTGGCGTTGAAAAATGAAGCAAAATCAACTGATTGACCATTTTGATTTTCTGCTACAAAATTGTGGAAAGATCCGCCATTTTCGAGTAGATCGTTATTTAAATACGTGTTTAAAACAGTTGCATATCTAGTTTCTTTGAATTCTGCGTCTAGCCTGTTCACTTGTTCCTTCACAAAATCCTTTGAAAAACTACTCTTGTATATGATAAGCTGGGAAAGGGCATAATGAGAGTTAACATTGTCAGCAATAAATCCTTTTGTTATTTCAGATACTTCATTATCAATCTTTGTTATCATACCAGTTTCAGACCAATAAGCTGATTGCAAGCTATCGGTCCATTTTCCGTCGTTGCGCAATGCAAACATTTTTTGAAGTTTCTTATCTCGTTCCTCATAAAGTGGATCGATTTTTTCGTGGAGAGCACTTTTAAACCCGTGGTATTTAGAACCTCGAATCTTTGTTCTTGTGGTAAACGAAGATTTATCGCCAGACATTGAGATTTTCTCATTACCAATGAATATGGAGGTATAACTTCGCTCCTTACCGTCTTGAGACGTAACCACTACACTAACGTCCGTAGGGTCATTTTCCAAAAATCCATTTGAAACAAATGTTCCGGCTATAAGTTGTGTGGAATCTAATACCTTTTGGCTTGAGATATCAGAAATCAACACAGTTGAATTTTCCTCAAACCCTTCAAGATTTGCTGATATTTCAAATCCGCTTTGTTTCTCGTGACAAGAGCTAAGGGTTAGAATTGAAGCGATGAATAGGACATACTCAAAATGTTTCTCCATGATGTTGAGTAACTTGTTTATATGACCACGTAAGTCAGTATAACGTGCTTGCCTGTCATATGCACTGGGAGGCGGTACTTGGTTATAGGGTTCCTCGTTCATTAACCCCTTGATTAATTCATATTAAGGGCTCCCGCAAGCTTTGCCGTTCCGCATATGTGTATATCATCGTGGTCTTGATACTTCGTTTCGTGCCCAGGAATTCTTAAATATAGCGCATGACAAGCCAAGTTCAAAACCGTACGCACCGAGTCGTTATCCTTCAATTTTAGACTTGGCGCTCGCTTCGCTAGTAAGGAGGGGTCAGTTAGCAGCCTGCAGTCTTCAATTGGCAACCGAGCTGGACGACACTGCCAATTGAAGACTGCAGACCGAAGGCTGTTAACCGCAAGACTCCTACCTTTGCCCCATGCGCAGCATGTTCGCGTTTTTACTTCTCCTCTTGTTTACATTGCTTCCAGAAGCAGCCGATGCGCAATGTGCCATGTGCAAAGCTGTAGTTGAAAGCAGCATCCAGAATAGCAGCGTGTTTGGTGGGAACTCCAACATAGGTGAAGGCTTGAATAAGGGAATCGTCATCCTCATGATCGTGCCCTATGTTCTGTTATTCCTTCTGTTCAGAAAGAAGATCAAAAGCTTCCTGAAAGAGTTCTCCCAAGCCCAAGGGTAACCGCCTTTTTATGAGTAATCTATTCAAAGACTGGATATTTTCTTATATTCGTAACCGGCTACGTACCTATATACACAGATAATGGATTTCGATAAAATCGGTGAAATGGCCTTGGGCAGTAGGCTCAAGGCATTGAGTGATGTGATCACGAATGATGCCCAGCAGATCTACGACCTATATGGCGAAACATTCAGGCCGAAATGGTTTCCGGTTTTCTACTACCTGTCTAACCAAACCCAAGGGCGAGCGATCACGACCATAGCACAGGCGATCAATCAATCACACCCTTCCGTTATCAAGGTTGTTCGGGAAATGCTCGCAGGTGGATTGATCGTAGAAGAGAAAGATCCGTCTGATGGGCGGGTCAACAACATTTCGTTAACTGCGAAAGGTGTGCGCATGACCCTGCAAATAAACGTAACCTCTGTAGATGTTGGGGCGGCTGTAACGACTACCCTGGAACAAACAAAGCACAACCTGTGGCTGGCTATGCAAGAGTTCGAATACCTGCTAAAGGAAAAATCGCTGTACAGAAGGGTGCTGGAACAAAAAAAGCGCAGAGAATCAGCACGAGTGGAATTTGTAGACTACACTCCTGCTCATCAAAAAGCGTTCAAAGCCTTGAACGAAGAATGGATCACCAAATACTTCCGAATAGAAGAAGCCGATAGCAAAGCCCTGGATGACCCACAGGGGTACATCCTAGATGACGGTGGCCATATTGTGATCGCCTTGCTGGAGGAAGAGGTGGTGGGCGTGTGTGCATTGATCAGAATGGACAACCCTAACTATGACTTTGAGTTAGCCAAGATGGCAGTGATGCCGAAAGTGCGAGGGAAAGGCATAGGTCATTTACTGGGTGTTGCTGTCATCGAAAAGGCCAAGGCACTAGGTGCATCTACGTTGTACCTAGAAAGTAATACCAAGCTGGTACCGGCTATCTCTCTCTACGAAAAACTAGGCTTCCAAAAAGTAGCTGGTCATTACACCCCCTATGAGCGTTGCAACATCCAAATGGAACTCGAGTTGAAGGAATAGGTGGGTTCCTAGACCGCATGAACGTGGATAATGTCCATTGTTTTCAAGCATTACTACCGGCATCTTGCCTACCTTTGCCTTGTTCTTTGACACAAGACTTATCAAGAAAGGTGGAGGGAGTGGCCCTTTGAAACCTTGGCAACCATCCGGAAACGGAAATGGTGCCAATTCCAATCTCGTGCGATACGAGGTAAGATGAGTAGAGACATTTGTCCGCTGTGCACCTCACCATGCACAACACCTCATCCTTCCTTCTTTGATAAGCCTAGTGGTCTGGAACGATGGGGTTTTTTAATACCCACTGAAATGAGCGACAAGAGACCGATCGAAGAGATCGCCGTAGAACGTATTTTATTGTTGGACGGCGCCATGGGCACCATGATCCAACGTGCGCAATTGTCTGAGCAAGACTTCCGCACACCTGAATTGCAGGATCATACCATTGACCTGATGGGCAACAACGACTTGCTCGTACTGTCACGACCTGATGTCATCTTAGACATTCATAGGGAATACTTAGCGGCAGGTTCAGATATCATTGAAACGAACACATTCAATGCCAATAGCATCTCTCAAGGAGAACACAATTGCGAGGACTTGGTTTATGAAATGAACGT
>CAZPEQ010000278.1:0-4054 GCA_964585605.1 uncultured Weeksellaceae bacterium
AATGTGATCATCGTGGCGAACTGCTTGACATCCGTGAAAACGGATCTTGCTATTTTTCAATCCCAATCGTCGTTTAAGATGAGGTTCGATAAACAATTTGCTCACGGTGGTTTCAGCCGTTATGAATTGAACCACATCCTTAGTTGCGTTGTTGTCAAACTCCATTCCAGGATTTGTTTTGCCAAATGAAAGATGCTTTGGGAAATCATATTGCCAGTACCCTTGCTTTATACACACTGCCGTTTGGTTGTGTTCCATAGCCGTGGGTGACTCATAAACACCGTACCCGCTCCTTGATCGCTTCAGATTTGTAGGCTTACCCTGTTCGTCCTTGTAAATAAAGGTGATATCCAACTTCTTTCCATCGTTATGACTTAAATGAGGTAGGAGCGGGAAACCATCGATGAACGGAAAGTTGCCATCAAGGTAGATTAATTGTATGCCAGGGTGCGTATTGTGCAATCTTGCCGAGATTGATCGGATAACCTCGTTGAGCTCTGGGCGAACGTAATTGCGATTGGCGAGTAGGTACGCTATGCTGTGAGGCTGAACAAGTGCATTATTGTCAATCTTTTCCCTTCCGAAGAGGGGTGCGATAGTTGGCACAATTAGGAATGTTGTCAGTAGATACAGGATCATGAAAACGCCAATTCGTTTAGGCCTGCGGTTGGGTGCCGTTGCGCGAAAAGACAATAGACTGAGTAAGTACACTATTCCCCCGATCTGCGTTACAAGAGTGAGTATAGAGAATGCTAATATGTGGACTGTTGCTCTCAATTAACGCGCGTAACTGTTCCGGCTTTCAAAGCTATGGAACGAAGATTCATGCGGGCTGTTGCCCCGTTGCCGGTGATTTACGATTGTTTAGGAAGTATCAACTGAGGATTGGTCTCACTCAGTCACTTACAGATCAGCTTAGTACAGATCCGGGGCAGCCATAGCAGGATGGATGCTTCAGCGAAGCACGATCTTTTGGGTCGCGGAACCCGCAGCATCCTGCACCACTAAGAGATAAATACCTTGAAGTCCGATCGGCAAAATGATTTGCTTATGCGTGCCATGCATCAAGGAACGGTGTACCACACTTCCCGTTAAGTCTAGTACCGTGATCGTGCCATCAATCCGCCTGTCGGATTGAATAACAAAGTTGCCATTATTGGGATTGGGCGATATGTGAAAGGAAGTATTAGGGTTCTCTGGTATGCTATTCACAACGGGCATGAGCTTGACAACCCAGGCTTCCAGGTTACCATGACTACCTACCACATCTCCATTACTGGATCCTGCCCATCCAACGACTATGTAGGCACCATCGCTGGTTATGTTTATGTGATGACCTAGGTCAATTGAACTGCCTCCCAAAGCTTTCTGCCAAAGCAAATTTCCAAGTGAATCCAATTGGAAGATCCAGAAATCCGCAGCGCCATTGTTGCCAGACACATCTCCATTGTTAGAGCCTGCATCTCCTGCGACAATGAATCCCCCATCTGCGGTTTGACGAATACACTGTCCATTCTCGGTTCCACTTCCTCCGTATGTTTTTTGCCACAGGACTGTGCCAATTGGATCCATCCTAATGATCCAGGAGTCCGCAGTCCCTGTTGTATTTCCAATAACATCTCCATTGGTTGAACTGGCTGCTCCTGAAAGGATAAAACCACCGTCGGAAGTTTCTTCGATATACCGAGCTACATCTGCGGCTGTTCCTCCTAGGGTATTCTGCCAAACCAGGTTGCCGGCTCCATCGAGTTTTGCCACCCAGGCATCGGTAGATCCATGATTTCCTGACACATCACCGTCGTCAGATACGGTATGCCCTGCAATGATAAAACCGCCGTCACTGGTCTCGGCAACAGAATGGGCTTCATCCTCTTCTGATCCTCCTAGCGCACTTTGCCAGAGCAGATTTCCTATACTGTCGATCTTGATCACCCAACAGTCTTCGCCGCCGTGGTTGCCAGTCACATCACCATCATTGGATTCGGTTATTCCCGCCGCGACGAACCCGCCATCACTAGTTTGACGAATAGCGTGCGCGCGATCAGCAGCAGTGCCACCATATGATTTTTCCCAGAGTATCATTCCGGCACCGTCCAAGCGCACTACCCAAAGGTCATGGTCGCCGAAATTGTTGCTCACATCCCCGTCAGAAGAGTTGCTTCGGCCTGCGATTACATAACCGCCATCAGTCGTTTTATCGATGGAAGCACCTTCATCGAATGAACTTCCTCCGAGCGCATTCTGCCACACCATGGTTCCGCTTGGGTCGAGCTTTACTACCCAGGCGTCCGCGCTACCGTGGTTGCCCATCACGTCTCCATTGGATGAGAGCACTGTTCCAACTATTACAAAGCTTCCATCTGCATTTTCGACTACGGAGTTCGCAACATCGTTGGCTGTGCCGCCCAGGGAATTCTGCCATTGGATTGTTGGAGGGGCTTGGCTGAAACCGTAAGAAGAGCTTGTGAAGAAAAAGAGATACAGTGCGAATCGACAGGTCATGAGGGAGTGGGGTAGGTTCACTTAGTTGACGGAAATGGTGAATGAGAAGTTGCCTCCGTGATAACCGTTGAAAAGACTGTACGGTTAGCGTTATCGAGACAAATTCCCAGCGGTCGCAACCCTTGCACTATGCGATATCAAACTACATATAATCAACACTACCATTGCCGCGAATCTGCGATCCGCGGTTGATCGTTCAACGTTTCGCCATGATCCTAACAATGGGCCTGAAACCTACATCTGGCTGCGGGCCATCATACGTCATTGTACTTACGCAGCGTACATCAAAACCCGTAGAGAGCCACCCACCGCCACAAGCGACCCCTTTTTGGGCAACCATTTCGGCCACATTTCCACTCATGTTGTAAAGGCCGAAGTCATTCGGAGTATAGGATGACACGGGCGCGGTAACATCTACACCATTCAAGTTCCCTGCCATACCGATATACCGTGAACGTCCTACGGGAACTTCCTGATTCTGAACTATCTCGTAAGAATTCGTTTCTACATTGAAATGAACCTGTTCGATACCTACATATTTGAAGTTTGCGAGTATACATCCCTTGGCATTGGTAGCTGCAGGACCTCCCCATGGGTAGGGACTTCGCTTGTGGTTCCCTTTCGCTGCGGCTACCCATTCCTCTCTGCTTGGAAGAGATACCTTGTAAACATTAAGGTCATCTGTGTTTGCGTTCAGTTGGTCTTCCAACCATGTGCAGTAAAGCAAAGCTCCCTTATGCGCGACGTTAACGACCGGGTAATTATCGTAAGCGGGATGCACCGAGTAATGCACAGCGTAGGGCTCTCCATAACTGAAGGTTTCTCGCCACGCGAGGCTATCGATTATTGCTGTTTTATGATCTTCCCAACGTCCTTGTGTCCGCAGGTCGGTCAAAAACTGCCGGTAGCTTGCATTACTAACCTCTGTCTTGGCGGCGAAGAAACGCTCAACGGAAATTGACTTTACTACGTTGGCCGAATCAGTGGTGAACTCGGGCTCCATTGTATAAGTTGTGTTCGGGATTAGCACGAAGTCCTCCCGTAACTGTTTAGGTAGTTTCGATGCGCTTGTCTTCGGGTTTTGCATTGAGCTCAATACGAACAATGGAGCTATGAGTAAGAGCACAGATTTTTTCATTAGAGCGTTCAACTTGGTGTTGGTGTTTCTCGCTTCACGATTCAACTACGCGACCATTAAAGTTAACAAACGGTCCTGATGCTAGAAATGTTGTTTGTTTCTTCGGTTGCAATGAATCCATTGTCACGGATATGCGTTTCATGGTTAATAGGAAATCTACTCTTCCTCCCCAAACCCATCAATAAACTCCAACACCTGCTCTCGTCCTTTCTTCGTACCGGAAGAGGTGATGAACATGATGGGGAGCTCTTCCCAGTGCTCCAGTAACTCACGCTTGTAGGCTTCTACCGTACCCACGATCTGCGACTTTTTCAGCTTGTCAGACTTCGTGAAAAGAATCGCAAAGGGCACTTCGTTCTCACCCATCCAACGCATGTTCTCCATGTCATTGGCTTGGGGTTTAATGCGAATATC
>CAZPEQ010000279.1:0-4028 GCA_964585605.1 uncultured Weeksellaceae bacterium
TCGAGAACAGTGTTGATAAGGGTTATGTGCTGCTACCTCAGTACTACGCTGACTCTTGGCGTTTTTTCCAATGGCCGGTAAATCAAATTGATGAAGCCCTCATCAAAAGGATAAATGGTTACCCAACTCAGCGGCAGCCGAACTACGCAATTTTCGTTGGAACCGAGCAACTGGAAGAACGCATTACGGCCTTGTCGCAGGTACTACCCGGCAGGTTGATAGAAATAGCACGCGAAGAACCCGGGGGCTTAGACCAATTACTTCATTGGCTGAACCCGGTCAATAGGAATGAAACTCTTATCCTCACCAAACTCGAGCCGGAAGGTTAACAGGACTTCGCCGTTCTATAAACAACGGTCAATTGGCTAGGGCAATTCAGCGCTCTTGGTGTTCGTAGGAATACTCCCTCCTACGTTTAAGAGTATAGGATCGCGATCATTGGAAGCACCTGTGTACTTTATCTGACCATCCAAATTGATATCAGCTCTGTCGTAGCTGCTAAGGACGTTCGTTGGCACGCTCCCCCCAATCTGCAGTAAGACTAGATCCCTATCATTGCCAGCTCCTGCGTATTTCAAAATCTGATCGCCATTAACATCGCCCGCGTACATGAGGTACGTGTTATTCTCGAGTACTTGTGCGTTAGCGATACCACCGTTCAATGGCACACTTCCATCCGAAAGATTCATCATCGTAATGCCGCTGGGATTTAGGCTATGCGGCGCTGCCGTCACTATACCTAAGTGGTTGCGGTGGATCACGGCCACGAAGTAGTCATCAGCTGGTACCGTGAATGTTAGCAGATTCCCATCGGCACCTACAATGGTACTATTTCGGCAGAGTATTGCGGCTTTGGAGGCAATAATATTAGCGATGTCATTCTTAGACCGCAGCTCAACCACTATCCAGTCCAACACGGCCTGATTTCCGCTCTGGGCAAGAAACGCACTGCTGATCTGCTCATTTCCGCCGTTGCCACCTTGGAATTGATATCCAAGGCCTGAATAAGGCTCGATGCTGGGAATCAAACCTGCGACACGCAGATCATCCTTCATAAGCCCAGTGCTGTTATCATAAGGCCCTTGTAAAAACACGTTAATCAGTAAGGTGATTGGGGGTGTTTGAACATTCGCTGGATCAAAACCGTCCATGACAAGTGTGGTTCCCCCATTTACAGGATCCAAATGATCTTTCAGTCTGGTCGAAGCGGCTATACCATCCCAACTCGCACTGAGTTTAGCACAACCAGTGACCTCATTGGCAACAGTAGCACATTCGTTACTCCCTTCGTACATATGGCCGATCATACGATGGTTCTGATCGTACAGTGGGCCTCCACTGGAACCGAACTGAACAACGCCCGATTCCCAAGTACACCCCCAGAGCTGGGTACCGTTGCCCCCCACATAGGAAGAGGCTGGGTCATTGTCGAAAGTGATCTTCTTCACATCATAAGCAGGGTGATGGATCACGACCTCACTGGTGGGTTGAGTTCCTGTTGCGTCCCAACCTGCATAGTAAACATCATACGATGCTGGAGGGGCGTTGAATAATTCCAACAATGCAAAATCATCGAAGAAATCATTCGCGATCAATGTAGCCCCCGATGTGGTTTGCGATGATATACCCGTATCACCCACGCATGCTGGCGCTTGGTAGTTCCAGTAAAAGACCCAAGAGCCTACATCGGCTGTAAAGCAGTGATTGGCAACATGGAACAATGGCCGGCCGTCTTCGGCCGTGTTGTTAAGCAATATACCTGAGCAACCATTTCCATCTGGGCGTAGGAACAAAGCAACTGACCGAATTTCGTCTTCCCAACCGCTGGCTATCGCGCACTCCACGTTGTTGTTACACGGTGCTGCACTGAAAGGGAACTGAAGGTCTCTATTCGTACTGGTGGCCAGTTGCGTTCCAAGCTTGAACATATCCTTGACCCCATGCACAATACTTTCGATCACAACTGAAGAAGTACCCTTAACGCCTTTGGGTATGTGGTACTCTAACACTATTTCATCTCCCGGCAATACGGCTGTTGCCAAACCACCTGTAGGTAGTTCATTCGCTTCAGTAAGTGCGCCAATGTAGCGCGTCTTTTTCCGATCGTACAAGTACAGTTCAGCTCCTGGTATCAAATCAAACTGGCCGAACTGGATACTGATCATGGCAGCACCTGAAGATCTGATCGTTTTTCGGATCAGCTGTTCGCCATTGGTACTGACCATTTGATCTCCCTGTCCGATCAGATCAAGGTGAAGCGGTCTGGGAATACCCCATGAGAATTGTTGTCCGGATTCGGCTTTAGCATTAGCTATATCCATCACCTTTTCTTCCGGAAGGTCAGGAAGGATCAATGTTGTGCCCAAATCCACATTTTTGTTAGTTGACCAATCACTTGGTGTACCTCCTCGAGAAATTTGTCCAACAGCCGTTAAACAAGCCATACAAGCAAGGGTAATTGTACTTTTAATAAGCATAGAGTAAGATTTAATTAGCAGCCCGTTTTACTCAATCGACCCCGAAGCTATTTATTTTAATCGACAAAAAACTTTATTTCGTCGAAAATATTGGACTTCCTTCCACAGGTTACAGGTCAATAAAAGCTCGTATATCGACCGTAGACAAATTCCTTAAAACAAGCCCTATAAACCTAACCTTCTTCATACGCAGGCTGAGTTCAGTGGTAAGAAGTCAGGGTAGTGGAATCACAAGAATTTGCCTGTATTCCTATGCCACTCCAGCTAGATTACTGCCATCCCAACGCGAAGGGAAATCGCGCTGCGCGATCAAGGATAGTAGCCGTTTCGGATAACGGTAGGACTATTTCCTCCAATGTTGATCAATACTGGATCCCTATCATTGGTAGCTCCTGCGTATTTGACGAAAGCATCTAAGTTCACATCCTCTAGGAAATAGCCGAACGCGGTATTTGTAGGAATGTTACCGCCCACTGAAATGAGTATGGCATCCCTATCGTTATTCGTCCCAACATATTTGACCTGCTCGTCGCCTGTAACATCTCCAGACCACAATGCCCATTTGCTGCCTAGCTGAATCATTGCATCTGCCCCCCCATTCATACTGATGGAATTATTTGTAAAATCCAAGGTATTCATACCATTGCTGATGGCGACCGCATTACTGGTGATCACAGACAGGTGATTTCGATGCCTCAGGCCAACGAAGTAATTTCCTGCTGAAACGTTAAAGACCAAGGGACTGAAGTCATCTGGTTCTACTACATCGCCATTGGCCAGCACCATGCCAGCTCTGGTTGCTAATACGACAGACAAGTTGGATGCGTCACGCAATTCAACGAATACCCAGTCAATTGGCGCAGTTAACCCCGTAGTGCCTAACATATCCTGATCGGCCATTTCTCCACCTCCGCCATTCACATGCTGATAACCCAGTGCGGTGTAAGGTTCTCCTGCTGGCAGTACGTTCCATGAGCGAAGTGCATCACTCATACGTCCATCGGAGGGATTAAGCGGGCCTTGCAACGCCATTACCATAGGTATTGCTACACCATTGGCAGGAGGCGGTGTATTATTTCCTAAGCCATCTAGCGCCAAGACTGAATTACTTGGATCGAGCCAATCACGCAACCGTGCATTCGGGTTCACGCCATCCCACTGCGCAGCGAATTTTGAGGCTATGCCAGATGCACCGGAGGTGCATATTGCTCCTCCTCCAGATATACTACCAATAACCCGTTTGTTCTGATCAAACAGCGGGGCGCCCGAAGCCACGGATTCTATTCCACCTGAATTCCAGCCAACCCCCCAAATATCTGTTCCAAAAGCTCCTTGTCCCTGACTAGGGCTATTATAATCAATAGCGAATTTCTTCACGTCAAATGCAGGGTGCATCATGGAAACACCAAGAGTCGGAAGTGTGTTACTCCTATCCCAACCGGATAGGTAAATGTTGTAACTAGCAGGTGGCTGATTGAATAATTCAACCAGCGCAAAATCGTCAAAAAAGTCAGAAGCCCGAAAAGAGGCACCTATCATGGTCTGCATCGT
>CAZPEQ010000280.1:0-4016 GCA_964585605.1 uncultured Weeksellaceae bacterium
CGTTTTTGCGAACAATAGTATTTCGGCCAGTTCAGAGGCGCTCACAACGACTGTCCTGGCATCCAACATCCAACTCCTTAACAACATTTTTCACACCACCTTGGCCCTTTACGCAGTGGATGTAGCTCCTACTTCTGTGGTAACATCAGATAGGAACATCTACTGGAGAGCGTCTGGAATAGGAGCGGTAGATTGGGCGGGTGCTTCGCACAACAGCATTGCGTCGCTTAATGGAGCTACGGGGCAGGATGCGAATAGCTTCTTTGCTTTCCCGGCGCTGTATGATGAGTTACAAGATCTACGTAGTTATTCAGTCCACGCCAACGATGCAGCTTCACCGCTGGCTTATGTGAATACCGACATCAATGGCAATGTGCGGAACCCCACAACACCGGATATCGGGTGTTACGAGTTCACACCTGAGCTGTGGAACGATCAGGTGAATGTGTGTCACGGTTTTGATCAGTTGGTATCAACAGGAACGGGTTTAGCCCAATACGTTTACGCTGATCGAAAAGTGATCGGGGCCATCAATGACAATGGCAATGTGCTTGGTACTATTGACGGGAGTGTATATGTGCATAGCGGTGCGGTAAGATCAAATGCCCTCAGCCAATTCTATATGGATCGTAACTGGCATATTGAACCGGCAAATCCAATTACCGGAGCTAGCGTTGATCTGCGCCTATACTATGACGCCAATGAATTCGCCGCACTGGCGGGAACCGACCCAAGCGTGACTACTACGGGCGATGTTGGAGTTTCCCAGTATGACGGCCCCAATGAGAATTGTGAATTAGCTGACAATACGGCTGTCGGCAATTACTTCGTACACTTTCCACCACCTTCAGGCACAGAAGCTGAATTAGCGCCGCTTACACAAGTGGGTTACTTCGATTTATCCTTGCTGAGTTTCAGTGAATTCTACGTAACAGGTCAAGGCAATCCCTTGCCGGTTGAACTCTTAACATTTACAGGGCGGCGCTTAGATGCGAATGAAGTACAGTTGGATTGGGTCACCGCTACGGAGCAGGATAACGCGGGCTTTGAGGTGTACCGCCGGCGTGTGGGCGAATCGGAGTTTGAATTGGTTGCATGGGTTGACGGTGTTGGCAACAGCGTTACAACACAGACCTACAGCTTGATCGACCAGAACAGGACAGAAGAATTGTCCTACTACTTCTTGCGGCAAATTGACCACAATGGTCAGTCAGAAGATCACCACGTGATCGTGGTAGGGGGTACGGAAACGGGTGATGTATTCACCCCATTCCCCAACCCGGCCAGCAATTCGTTTCAGTTGTTAGGACCTACTAAGCAGATCAGTTCGGTGTCCATACTGGATGCTGCGGGAAGAGCCGTACGACAATACAAAACGCAGCAGACAGAATATGATATTGCAGGTATTCGCCCAGGCGTTTATATGGTAGTCATTACCACGCATGAAGGAGAAATGACCATGGATCGCCTCATAATCGAGTAAATCAGCCTTGTATAAAACGGACAAACGCCTAGTTTGTGTCATTAGCCCTTGATGTACATCGAGCAGTTAAGCATTTTTTAGAAACCCCCGTCTTTCTAAGGGCGTTGGCAGATATGAACAATTGTAAGTTCCTCGAATTCAGATAGTGGTGGAAAAAATTGTTCATAACCGTCTGGCCCCATCCTTCGGTAACTGACTACTTCTTGAATCTTTGTGTCCGAACAATAACTGTTGGAAGGAGCAGTTATGTTTAGCGATGGGCGGCACAGTACATGAGGATGGAATGTCGTTCGATACATGATGAAAAGAAGAGGGAGGGCCGACAAATTCGGAACACTCAGGACCTGCTTAGGATCTTCGTCTCTGTAGGTAAGTAGGGCAGGCTCTCCCCCTTCCTTTTCTAGTCACTTTCAGTTGTTGAAAGTTCGAATTTCCCTTGATCCCAAAAACAGGTAGTGCCAATAAATTTGTTACTCACGGCATTAAATTGGGTTGTTGCACACTAAATAAACCGTTTAGCATTCTGGATCAGGACGATTTGGGCTTTGTCTATAGCGGCAGTTTTCACGATGGCCTTACCGCTCGGTTGATCGATTTGAGCGAAACCGTCCTGTCTCGGTCTAATGTCAGTAAAGGAAAAAGGAACAAGTTGGCCTTTGCCATGGTGGAAGCCTATCAGAACATCATCCGGCATAAAGTAGCCTTACCATTTTACGAAGAACATCCGTCGTCGAGACCGGCGTTCGTTGTGCGCAGTAACCAAGATGTGCAGAGCTTGGTGGCAATGAACGCGGTTCCCAACACCGTGCGTGAAAAGATCGAAGAACGCATTGCGCATATCAATGCCATGAGCCGAGAAGAACTGAAGAAGATGTTCTTGTTGGGCTTAGAAGACAATGCCATTAGTGAAAAAGGTGGAGCCGGTTTAGGCCTGATCGAAATGGCCAGGCGGTCAGGAAATAAATTAGGATGTAGGATGATCCCTTTCGCTGCCGACCATTCTTTATTCTGCTTGGCAGTGGTTATTGGAGAGGTGAACGATCAAAAGATGCAGGGCATCTTGAACAGCGCGCAAGAGTTTCATGAAATGAGTGTATCTGAGGATATGCTAATCATGCACAAAGGGGAGCTCAGTGCGTCAGCCGTATCCGCATTACTACCCATGGTGCAGCGCGATATGGATACCTCTCCACAAAAGGCAAGTGTACGCTCCCGTGCTTACCTCGCGGGGGTTGAAGTTTTTCGCTCACAAGCAGGACAGAGTGATGGCATCTTCGCACTTTGTCGAAATGCGGAAGACTATATCATCTCCGTTGGTCAACGCCTAAGCTCGTCAATAGCAAGTACACTGCAGGAATCCGTTGAGCGGGTCAATAGCATGAACGACGAAGAATTAGACACTAATTTTAGAAGGGCCCTCCTTTCGCAAGACGCAAAGGATAAGGAGTTGAGAGGCCTATTAGACCTGGCGATCTGCAGTAAGGATGCTATCGCATCAGAAACAGATGCGGAAGATGGGGATCCCTTCGTAAGTATCCAGGCCACTATTTAGTGCAATAAGGCGTGATCTGTTGGCGTTATTATGCTACAAAACGGGTAGTATATGGCAGATCTCATCATCAATTCAATTGGCCTCTTCGAGAAATTCGAAGGCTGGTTTAACAAGAAGTTCGGTTGGTTTTTCACCAATGGCCGTAAGAAGCAATACGGCAAGAAGAACTGGTACCTTAAAGCTTAATACATACGTTCTTGGGTTCGGTAAAGAACCGAAGAGCTTCTTCACCACCCTCTCTTCCCACTCCCGACTGCTTCACACCGCCGAATGGCGTTCGTAGATCTCGAACCATCCAGCAGTTCACCCACACAATACCCGACCGTAGTTCTTTTGCCACACGATGCGCACGCTTGATATCAGTCGTCCATACAGAAGCGGCTAACCCATAAACCGTGCTGTTGGCTTTGGCGATCGCATCTGCCTCGTCTTCAAATGGTATGAGGGTAACCACCGGGCCGAATATCTCCTCTTGGTTTGCCCTGCAATGGTGACCTAAGCCTTCTATAACAGTTGGTTCAACGAACCAGCCCCCACTGAGCTCACCAGCTAAGTGTAACTGCTTACCACCATGTAGTATCGTGCCACCATCATCGCGCGCAAATTGTATATGCTCTAGGACTTTCTTCATATGTGCCTCCGATACCAAAGCGCCAAGCTTAGACTTTGGATCTTGCGGGTCACCAACGGTCAACGCACGCACCTTTTCGAGGAACTGCTCCTTGAACTTGTTGTAAATAGACGATTGCACGAGTATGCGACTTCCGCAAAGACAAATCTGTCCTTGATTACTGAAAGAAGAGAGTACACTGGTTTTAACCGTTGTTTCATCCAATCCATCTTCGAAAATGATGTTGGGGTTCTTGCCACCTAATTCCAAACTTAATTTCTTGAATTGAGGCGCGGCTACCTTGGCAATGGCGGCACCCGTTGCTGTACCACCGGTGAAGGAGATCGCCTTGATCGCGGGGTGCGCTGTAA